>JBDTVE010000180.1:0-32814 GCA_040007355.1 Bacteroidota bacterium
CATCCCCCCCAATCGCAAATTTACAAATCCCTCAATCACCAATCCCATCCTACTTGATCTTTGTTTTTTCTTCCTCCAGGTCTTTAAGCGTTTCGCGTTTTTCCTTGTTGGTGGAAAACTTGATCACATCCGGAATGCTGCCTGAACCATCGGCCTCATTACTGTAGGGGATGCCCTTAAAGGAACCGATGATCTTTGTATTTGATTTGGCGCCTACCTTTTTGATGGAGAAAGGCGGTATAAAATAGGTTCGTTTTGCATCGCTTGCATTGAGCCCCTGCATCAGCAGTTTGGTACTATCTATAATATGGTCCAGCTTTTCCGCTGTGATACTACCGGGTATGCCGGTTGATCCATAATTTACCAAACCCCCAATCAGGGTGTCTTTTTGAAGGTTCAGCACGTACACGCCATTCTCTGTAAGATCAAATGTTTTGCCCGGTCCGTCTGTATTTTGCAGGGTAAGGCTGAGCTTGTCATCAGTAAAATTCAGCGTTTGCTCATTGTGGCTGAAACTGGGTTCCAGCTTAATTGTTTTATCCGTAACCGTTAGTTGGCCGGAGGCCATAACCACGATTGTTTTTTGATGGGTACCGCTACCCGAACAGGCCGCAAAAAGCATGGCAACCAGGGAGGCAGGGATGATGTGTTTTTTCATGACATGGTGTTTAATAAAAAATCCCGGTAAATATACCGGGATTGCGGGTAAAAATAAACCCTAACTTATTTGGCAGCCGCAAAACGTTCACCGGCTTTTTTCCAATCCACCACATTCCAGAAAGCAGCCAGGTAATCGGCTCTTTTGTTCTGGTATTTCAGGTAATAGGCATGTTCCCATACATCGGCCCCGATAATGGGAGTACCCTTTGCTTCCGCCACATCCATTAGCGGGTTGTCCTGGTTGGGGGTGGAACTGATTTCCAGTTTGCCATCTTTTACAATCAGCCAGGCCCAGCCGCTTCCAAAACGGGTAGCGCCGGCGGCATTGAATTTTTCTTTAAACGCATCAAAAGAACCAAATGCCTTGTCAATAGCGTCTGCCAGTGCGCCGGTTGCTTTACCGCCACCCTTGGGAGAAAGTGTTTCCCAGAAAAACGAGTGGTTCCAGTGGCCGCCGCCATTATTACGAACGGCGGGGCTGATAGTGCCTGCCGCTTTTACCAGTTCTTCCAGTGATTTACCCTCATTGGGTGTGCCGGCGATGGCTTTATTAAGATTGTCAACATAGGCCTGGTGGTGTTTGCCATGGTGTATCTGCATGGTCAGCGTGTCAATATGCGGTTCCAGTGCATCATGTGCATAGGGTAGCGCAGGTAAAGTAAATGCCATAATAATTGTGTTTTTATATGAATGATCTGTCTGAAAGAATAAACAAATTTACAGGTCAAAAGTTGATTACTCAAAACTAATGCATACTGGCCCATCAGGGTTTAAAAATGACCGGATGATTTTAATAAGCCGGATACTTGTTTTTTAGTAACTTTCTTTTTTAACAGTTTCAGCAGTATACGATGAATAGTAAAACTTCGCCGTTATCATCGCGCAAAAACTTCATCACTAAAATGGCCAAAGGCATTGCTGCCGCCAGTATAATTCCCTCTCTTGCGAAGGCGGAAAGCCGGCACAAAGAAGTTATTTTAAAACAAAGGACTTATAGTGCCAACGAAAATATACAGGTTGCCCTGATTGGCGCAGGCGGTATGGGTAATGCCGATAACAGTACCGCAGTAACCGTGCCTGGTGTAAAATTAATTGCGGCCTGTGATTTGTACGATGGCCGGCTGAATGATATCAAAAAGAAATACGGCAATGATATTTTTGTAACAAAGGAATTTAGGGAAATATTATCCAGGAAAGATATAGACGCGGTGATTGTTGCAACACCCGATCACTGGCACCAGGAGATATCCATTGCTGCAATGAACGCGGGTAAAGCTGTGTATTGTGAAAAATCCATGGTGCATGATATTACAGAGGGACCCGCGGTTATTGAAGCGCAGACAAAAAATAAATCAATTTTCCAGGTTATTACCAGGGAAACGCCATTCAATGGGATCCTGCCAAATTAAAATTTATCAGCTAAGCGAAACACCATGTATAAAAAAAATAATACCGTCATTGTGTTGGCCGCGCTTACGGTAACCCTGCTATCTTTTTATGTGCCTGCAAAAAAACAACCAGCAGACAACACTTTAACAGCCGCAGAAAAAAAAGCGGGTTGGCAACTATTGTTTGATGGAAGATCCACCGCTGACTGGCGTCCATATAACAATGTGCTTTCGGATGGCTGGGAAGTGGTAAGCGGGGAGATTCATTGCAAAAACACGGGCGTGCAGCATCGAGCTGATCTGATTACAAAAGAAGTGTATGCGGATTTTGAACTGGCATTCGACTGGAAGGTTGACAAAGCTGCCAACAGCGGGCTGGTATACCGGGCCAATGAAGAACACGGGGGCGCTCATGAATCGGGTTCGGAATACCAGTTGATAGATGATATCGGATACCCGGGAAAATTGAAGAACTGGCAAAATAGCGGCGCCGATTATGATATGCATCCGCCAGTAAAAATTGTCTCTAAACCGTCTGGCCAGTATAACCACAGCGTTATAAAAGCCAAAGGCAAACACATAGAGCACTGGTTGAACGGGGTTAAGGTAGCCGATTACGAAATTGGTACGCCGGAATGGTTTGTATTAAAAGGAAAAAGCAAATGGAAAGATATCAGGGACTGGGGTGAAAACAGCCGTGGACATATTTGTTTGCAGGACCACGGTGGTGGCATCTGGTTCAAGAATATTAAGATTAAGACACTCTGATGCGTAAGCTGTCGAATACCGGGAAACTTATCTCTTTTCCTTAAAAAAATCTTTCATCAAGGCGGCGCAGCGGTCTTCCAGCACACCCATTTCAATGGTTGTCTTGGGATGAAAGGGCCAGTGAGGGTCTGTGATATGTTTGTGCCCGTTTTTTGGATCGGCGGCGCCCCATACAACCCGGGCTATTTTACTCCAGTAAAGCGCACCGGTGCACATCAGGCAGGGTTCTACCGTTACATATAAAGTGGCTCCGGGAACATATTTATTACCTAAAAAATTAAAAGCCGCGGTAAGTGCCAGAATCTCGGCATGTGCAGTGGCATCTTTTAGTTTTTCTACCTGGTTATAACCTCGGGCAATGATTTTATCATTCATGGTAATAAGGGCACCTACCGGTACCTCGCCTTCATCATAGGCTTTTTGTGCCTCTTTCAATGCCAGTTGCATACAATCTTCATCCGTCATGGTACCCCAAAGGTAAATATTGAAGGAATGCAAAGCGATATGGAGCGGAATAGAGCTACCATCACAGGGAGCGGTGATTGGTTAACAACAGTGTATAGAAAACTGTGCAAGCCCATCCTGGATACAGGGAATTGTACCGGATGTTTTCCTCAAAAAGTCGGCAAAAAAAAATAAAACTATCTTAACTTGCGGTAATTTCTCAATTTATGGCTAAGCAACTGGAAGTTCTCAACGACGTAGTAATCAAATTTGCAGGTGACAGCGGCGATGGCATGCAATTGACCGGCAGCCAGTTTACCAATAATACGGCCATGCTGGGCATTGACCTGGCCACCTTCCCAGATTTTCCGGCGGAGATACGAGCGCCCCAGGGCACCCTGCCCGGAGTGAGCGGTTACCAGTTGCGGTTTAGCAGCGACCGCATATTTACACCGGGCGATGAATGCGATGTGCTGGTAGCCATGAATGCCGCGGCTTTGAAAGCAAACCTCCGCGGTTTAAAAAAAGGCGGTAAGATCATTGCAAATACGGATGGTTTCGACAGCAAGAACCTGCGGCTGGCCAATTATCCCGACGGCGTAAACCCGCTGGAAGATAATAGCCTTGAAAGCTATACCGTATTCAAGATAGACGTTACCAAGATGACCCGGGAGGCCCTGAAGGAAATCACCATGGGTACCAAAGAAAAAGACCGTGCAAAAAATATGTTTGTGCTGGGCTTTCTATACTGGATGTATAACCGCGAAATGGAAAATACCATCCAGTTTATTAAAGATAAGTTTGGTAAAAAGCCCGAAATATACGAAAGCAATGTAAAAGCACTGCAGGCCGGTTATCATTTTGGCGATACAACCGAAACCTTTACCACTACCTATAAAGTAGAAAAAGCAAAAATGCAGCCGGGCGTATACCGCAGCATTATGGGCAATCAGGCCCTGGCCTATGGATTGATTGCGGCTTCGCAAAAAAGCGGGCTGCCCTTGTTTTTAGGATCCTATCCCATTACACCCGCCTCTGATATATTGCATGAACTGAGCCGCCATAAAAATTTTGGTGTTAGAACTTTCCAGGCAGAAGATGAAATAGCCGCTATTTCATCTTCCATTGGTGCTTCCTATGGGGGCAGCCTGGCCGTTACTACCACTTCCGGTCCGGGTATGGCGCTCAAGTCGGAAGCCATGGGGCTGGCTGTTATGATGGAGATCCCGTTGTTGATAATAGATGTGCAGCGCGGCGGCCCTTCCACTGGTTTGCCCACTAAAACAGAACAAAGCGATCTGCTGCAGGCTTATTATGGCAGGAACGGCGAATGCCCCATGCCGGTAATAGCCTCTTCCACACCCAGCGATTGTTTTGAAATGATATACGAAGCAGCCCGGATTTCCGTGCAGCATATGACGCCGGTGATTTTTTTAAGCGATGGTTATATTGCCAATGGCGCGGAACCCTGGAAATTTCCAAATGCAGATGACCTGCCGCCCATTGAAGTGAAGTTCAAAACGGAATTAGGCGACGGGGAAGAAAAATTTCAGCCTTACCTTCGCGATGAAAAGCTGGTACGTCCCTGGGCTATACCCGGTACCAAAGCACTTGAACACCGGGTAGGTGGACTGGAAAAGCAAAACATTACCGGCAATGTGAACTATGAACCGGAGAACCACCAGCTGATGATTAAAATAAGACAGGAAAAGATAGATAAGATTGCGGAATACATACCGGAACAGAAACTTGATAGCGGACCGGAAAAAGGCAAGGTGCTGGTGATAGGCTGGGGTTCTACCTATGGTGCCATCAAGAGCGCCGTGGCAGAACTGCAGGCGGAAGGACACGCAGTAAGCCATGCGCATATCCGTTATATGCGCCCATTCCCCAAAAACCTGGGTGTGCTGCTGAACAATTTTGAACAGGTGCTGATACCTGAAATCAATAATGGTCAGCTTATAAAAATTATCCGCGACGTTTACTTTATCGATGCAAAGGGCTATAGCAAAATAATGGGTGTTCCCATCACCAAATCGGAGATGCTGGACGTCCTAAAAAAGATGCTGTAAGGGCACCCCTTGCGGGTGCCCCCGCACCCCTCCCGCACCACCCCTTGCGGGTGCCCCCCGCCCCCCTCTCCCGCCCCCTTCGCACACACCCTCCCGCCCCTCCCGCACCCCTCGCCGTTTCCCACTGTAACAACGCGCCATGTTCTGCAAGCGTTAAGCCCTCGTTTCTTATCTTTGCGCCATGGAACAGCTTGTGCAACAGATAGAAGCATATAAAAAGGAAATTGAGGCATTACCGGTTACTGATGCCCGGTCGCTGGAAGAATACCGGGTAAGGTTTTTAGGGACCAAGGGCATTATAAAGGCGCTCATGGCCGAAATGAAAAATGTGCCCGGCGAACAGAAAAAGGCTTTTGGCCAGGTAATGAATGATTTTAAACAATTTACCGAAGCCAAATATGAATCATGGAAAGATAGCACTGGCAATGGCGCATCGCTGGATTCCGATGATATAGATATTTCCCTGCCCGGCGATATGTTGCCGCTTGGCAGTCGTCATCCCATCAGCTTGATGCGCAATAAGATGATCGAGATATTTAGTCGCCTTGGTTTTGCCGTTGCAGATGGTCCGGAGATTGAAGACGATTTTCACAATTTCACTGCCCTGAACCTGCCGGAACACCATCCTGCGCGCGATATGCAGGATACGTTTTATGTGCAGCAAAACCCCGACTGGTTGTTGCGCACCCATACCAGCAATGTGCAGATACGCGAGATGGAAAAAGGCAGACTTCCCTTGCGGATCATAATGCCCGGCCGGGTATACCGCAATGAAACAATCAGTGCCCGAAGCCATTGTTTTTTTCACCAGGTGGAAGGTTTGTACATAGATGAAAACGTGTCTTTCGCTGATTTAAAACAAACCCTTTATTTTTTTGTACAGGAAATGTATGGTAAGAATATCAAGGTACGTTTTCGCCCCAGTTATTTTCCCTTTACAGAACCGAGTGCGGAAATGGACATTGAATGTCAGATCTGCCAAGGCAAGGGTTGCAGCATTTGCAAACGCACCGGCTGGTTAGAGATCCTTGGTTGCGGTATGGTGCATCCCAATGTGCTTACCAATTGCGGCATCGATCCCAATAAATACACCGGTTTTGCATTTGGCATGGGTATAGAACGGCCAACCCTGCTAAAATACGGGATCAATGATATACGCTTGTTCAGCGAAAACGATACCCGTTTTCTGAAGCAATTTACCGGTGCGGTGTAAAGCGGTAGGGCGTGGCTGGTAGTTGTTCGGTTGCCGGAGCATCGCTCAATCATCTCATACCAGCCGGGATGCAGGTTCCTGACGTTGGTCATTATATATCGCTGTTCGTTATTGGTATAACCAGGCAACCGGAAAAACATACCGCAAAAAATACAGTGTAAAAACCTTAGATTTTCATGTCTTCCATACAATCCATTTGCATATGCGGCGCGGGCACCATGGGTAGTGGCATTGCGCAGGTGGCCGCGCAGGCGGGCTTTTATACGGTACTGTATGATGTAAACAAAGAAATGCTTGACAAAGCAAGGAACGGTATAACGGTGAATCTGCAAAGGCTTATCGACAAAAACAAGATGCCTTCAGCTGAACAAGAGTCCATCCTGCAGCGTCTTTTTTTTACGACGGATATGAACAATTGCATCGCCGATGTTTTTATTGAGGCAATCGTGGAACAAGTTTCCGTAAAAGCTGGATTGTTTAATCAGCTAAATGAAATCAATCATGGCGAAGTGGTTTTTGCCACCAATACCTCCTCGTTGTCGGTGACTGCCATAGCGGCCGCCGTTAAAAATCCGCAAAGGGTGGTGGGAATGCATTTTTTTAACCCGGCACGTGTTATGAAACTGGTAGAAGTGGTTAAAGCTGCTGATACCAGCAATGAAACGGTAGCAACCGTGATGGCACTGGCAAAACAGCTGGGAAAAATACCCGTTTTGTGCAAAGATTCACCGGGCTTTATTGTAAACCGTGTGGCCCGGCCCTATTACCTGGAGGCATTAAGAATGCTGGAAACAGGTGTTGTCAGTGTAGAGGCCATTGACGTACTAATGGAAGCGTCGGGCTTTAAAATGGGTCCTTTTAAATTAATGGATTTGATAGGAAACGATGTTAACTACACGGTGAGCAAATCCATATTCGATGCAATGGATAAACCGGAACGCCTGCAGCCTTCCGTCCTTCAAAAGGAGAAAGTTGAAAAAGGTGCGCTGGGAAGAAAAACCGGCAACGGCTTTTACCGGTACGATGCATAAAACAAAAGAAAGCCAAAAGCGTGGTCATTTGGCCAGACGGAAAAATACGGGGAATACCGGGGGTCATTGCTCCCGGGAAACAATTAACTTCGGCCCCTAAAAATAAACACATCAATCCTCCGGCTAAAATATTGATTACGGGTGGCACCGGTTTCCTAGGTGCTTATATCATTAAAGAGTTGGTACAAAAAGGATATAGCCTGCGGGTTTTGCGCAGAACCAATATACTCCCTTCTTTTATTCCTGCTGCTGTGTTTGACCCCGTGGAATGGATAAACGGCGATATTCTGGATATGCCCTTCCTGGAAGATGCCATGGAAGGGATTGATGCGGTTGTTCATTGCGCCGCCACTGTTTCTTTTTCTACGGCCGAACGCCGTCAAATGTTCAGGATAAATATTGAGGGAACCGCCAACCTGGTAAACGCCGCTTTGCAAAAAAATATTCGAAGATTGCTCCACGTTAGTTCGGTGGCGGCGCTCGGAAGAACCACCCTGGGAGAAACTGTTACAGAAACCAAAAAATGGGAAGACAGTGATACCAATACCCATTATGCCATTAGTAAGTACAACGCGGAAATGGAGGTATGGCGGGGCATGGGTGAAGGCCTTGATACGGTGATTGTGAATCCCGGCACCATATTGGGCTATGGCGATTGGAACCGTTCCAGCTGCGCCCTCTTTAAAAGTGCCTACAACGAATTTCCCTGGTACAGTAACGGCATCAATGGTTTTGTAGCGGTAGAAGATGTTGCACGCGCAGCGGTATTACTCCTGGAAAGCGGTATCAGCAATGAACGGTTTATCATAAACGGCGATAACTGGTCTTTCCGTGAGGTGCTGAACTGTATGGCAGACGGGTTTGGGAAAAAGCGTCCCCATCGGGAGGCAACACCGGGATTAGCGGCCTTGGCCTGGCGCCTGGAACAAGGTAAGCGTTTTTTTACGGGTAAGACCTCCCTGCTTACAAAGGAAAGCGCCCGGATAGCGCAAACGGTCACTTATTTTGATAATAGCAAAATACGCAATGCCCTGCCGGATTTTGCGTTTACACCCCTGGATAATGCGATAAAAAGCGCCTGCAATCATTATTTACAAAATGTATAACCGGCAATGTTTTTGATTTTAAGATGGCAGTATGCCGGGCTGGAACAAGGATAGTAAATCCAGGCATCCCCTGATTTGAAAAATTCAATAAACCAGTAATGAAAAAACTATTATTTCTTTTCTTAACCGGCATTTCTTTTTCTTCGTTTGCCCAACAGGGATTTATCAGCTCCGGTAAAATCATAGATTCCGCCACAAGCCTGCCGCTTGCCGGTGCCTCCGTTTTTTGCCAGAACACTACCCTGGGAACCACCTCCGGCAGCGAGGGGGTATTTTCACTCAACCTGCCCGATGGCGGTTACGATCTCATTATTTCCTACACCGGGTACGAAACACAGGTGGTGCGTATCGGTATTACCCATTCGGCCAATCTGCTGATTGCGTTGAAACAAAAGGATAGAACCTTGCAGGAAGTTGCAATAGTTGGCAGCAACGAAGTGCCCGACGGGCTGGCCAAATACGGAAAATTCTTTATGAATAATTTTCTTGGAAACGACACCAATGCTACCCTTTCAAAGATCCAAAACCCCGAGGCCTTGCAATTTTATTTCAGTAAGAAAAGAAACCGATTAAAAGTAAAAGCAAAAGAAGACCTAATCATTATCAACGAAGCGCTGGGATATAAGATAAAATTTCAACTGGACTCTTTTGCCTATGATTATGGCCCCGGTTTAAGTGTATACACCGGTTTTCCTTTTTATGAAGTACTACCTGGCACAGAAGAACAAAAAGCTGTCTGGAATCAAAACCGGGAAAAAGCATATCATGGGTCACGCCTTCAGTTTATGCGCAGCTGGTATGCACATAACCTGGAAAAAGATGGGTTTAAATTGGAACAGGTTGATTCGGCTTCAAAAGATCTGGAAACAACGCCCATTGCCGACCCGTACGACAGTTTATTATACCAGGTGATAGAGAACAACGACGTTGAGATTAGCTACAATGGCAGGATGCGGATAGTTTACAGGAATGCGCTGCCCGATCCCCAGTACCTGCGTGAAAACAAGATGCCGGCATCCCTGCGCGCACAGGTGAGCATCATGGATATCAGCGAAGGTTTTGTGATCCAGCAAAACGGTTATTTTTATGACCAGAACGATGTAATCAATATCGGCTACTGGAGCTGGCAAAAGCTGGCAGACGACCTGCCTTATGACTATACGCCCCAACCGTAATATTTTTATAGATATTTACCGGCTAATAAGAGCCTGCACTGTTCAAATGCAGGATCAGTTCAGGACCCGCGTTTTGTAGTCATCACTTTATCCCATAACTGCGGGATGCGTTTTATCCAGACCAGTTCTCTTTTTGCCAGACCGGCTTCCTGCGCGGGCGTACCCCAGTACGTAGTGTTTCCTTTTATATCGCTTACCACGCCCGTTTTGCCCAGCAGTACGGCATTGGCACCAATGGTCAGTGTTTTATTCACCACCACCTGCCCCCAGAGTGTTACGCCGTCTTCAATGGTTACACAACCGCCCACTATTACCTGCGCCGCAAACAAACAATTTTTTCCAATCACGGTATCATGACCGATATGAATCAGGTTGTCCATCTTGGTACCCCTTCCAATAATGGTGTCGTGGGTTACACCGCGGTCAATGGTACAATTGGCGCCAATTTCCACTGCATCCTCTATGATTACCCTTCCGCAGCTTTCCATTCTTTTATACCATAACTCCCGATCTTTTTTGCCGTTGTAATAAAAGGCATCGGAACCAATTACGGTTCCGGACTGTATGTACACATTATTACCAATGATGGTGTGGTCAAGGATGGATACATGAGGTTGAATGATGCAATTGCTGCCGATGCTAACATGGTTTCCGATAAAGACATTCGGCGCTATATAGCTGTCTTCTCCCACCTCAGTGCCGGGCGCAATTGACTGTTCCGCTTTTTCAAAGGGCCGAAACTGGCGGACAATTTTCAGGTAAGCTTCAAAAGGCTGTTCTACCACCAGCAAGGCCTTACCGGGCGGAATTTCCGTTACCGCCTTGTTAATAATAATAAAATCGGCCGCTGAATGTATGCAGGCGGCATAATATTTTGGATGATCAACAAAAGCAAGATCTCCTTTTTCAACCTTATGAAGTTCGTTGATGCCCGTAGCCCGGCCAGCCTGGTTACCCAATAGTTCAGCCTTTAAAAATTCAGCCATCCATTTAACAGATACAGGAGAAGGAAACCGCATACAGTAGAATTTGAACAAAAGTAAAACAAGATGGCGATGCAGGTGCAATAACTTGTTTTGCAAAAAACGCCTGGCGAGTGGGCTGCCGGGTTATTTCTTTGCACCGGCAATTAGCCCGCAGAGAAACAGCGCCGCGCGGACTAACAGCTTTTACAGCGCCGGCAGTTTGGGTCGCCGCCCGCGGTTTAGCGATTTTTTTTAGAGACTACTTTCCTCCTTCTGTGCGATCACAGCCAGGCAAAACCGGCTTTTTTTTGTGCGGCCGTTTACGGTATGTTTGTATTATCGGACAAGCAGCATCGCATACAACACAGCAGTGGCAATGCTTTCAGCAGAATGATTTTTTCCAGTGCCGGCAGTCAGCGTATCAAACAACGAATAACAACCTGTATTTTACAACCGCGCACAACCGTTTTTGAGTGGCTATTATCCACAGCAAAAAATAAAATGTGCATAAAATTTGTTTAATTTTTTTTTTGAATCGGCAAAATATATTTTAATATTGTGTAAGGAAATTTATTTCCTGGTACTTACTAACCCATCCAAATATTAAAGTCCCCGATTCATCGGGGGCTTTTTTTTGTGCCCTGGCCTGGCAGATTGCTTTTGTAGTTGGGCCTTTGCGCTACAAGCAGTCATACATGAACGCAAAAGATGAAATAAGAATGACGGGTGAAATGGTCTTCAAAATAATTTTCTTCCGGTCGTTCGCCGGTAATAGTGCGGCCGGGGGATGCATGAAAATCATCTGCGCCGGGTTCTATCCTCCTTAATTAGCACTACTATTTATAAACTAATTACTTTACCTTGCTAAAAACAATTCACTATGTTAAAATCAATGACAGGCTTTGGCAGAGCGGAACGGGGGGTGGGCGACAAAACATTTTTAATAGACATAAAATCACTCAACGGAAAACAGTTTGAGCTGATGCTGAAAATGCCAGCGTTTTTAAAGCCATTTGAATTTGACATTCGTAAAATAATTTCCAAACAGCTGGGCCGGGGTAGTATAGATTGCAGCATCAACCTGAAAGAAAGTGGCGCCAGCAAACCCGTCAGCATCAACACGGAACTTGCCAAAGCCTACTATAAACCGATTGCCGCGCTCTCAGCCGAACTGGGCCTTGACCCATCGGCTATTTTGAGCACCCTGATAAAACTACCTGAAGTAATTACGCCCACTGGTGAAACGCTGACACCGGAAGAGTGGGGCGTTTTTGAAAAAATCATTGAGGCCGCTATCGCAGACCTTAACAATCACCGCACGGAAGAAGGAAAATCGCTTGAAAAGGATTTACTATTTCGCATTAATAATATCCAGCAACAACAGGAAACCGTTTTAGAACTGGAACCCCAGCGTAAAATAAAAATAAAGGAAGGCCTGGTGAAGATGCTTGAAGAAAACGTAGGCAAGGAAAACTATGATGCCAACCGCCTGGAACAGGAGATCATCTACTACATAGAGAAGATTGATATTACTGAGGAGCAGGTGCGGCTGCGGAACCATTGCGAATATTTTATCAGCCTGCTGGCAGAAAACACAGAAGAAAAAGGCAAAAAGCTTTCCTTTATTCTACAGGAAATTGGCCGGGAGATCAATACCACCGGCGCCAAGGCCTATGATTCCACTATACAGAAATGTGTGGTGATGATGAAAGATGAACTGGAGAAAGCAAAGGAACAGGTGCTGAATGTGCTCTAGCCGTTATCGGACGCTAGCCTGTACACAACCAGAAGATCGTATAACATCACCTGGTACCCAGCCTTTCCAAAACCCGGAATCAGTCATTTCTTAATTAATATCTTGTGCTATTTTTGCCGCATGAACGCATTATCAGTCTCCCGGATGCTGCTGTTTTTTTTCTGCCTGCAGCTTGCTGCCTGTAACAGTATCGGCGTATTTGAAAAAAACACTGCTTTTAAAAAACAGGAATGGCCGGGCAATTACAAACCTTCTTTTGATTTTGCCGTAACGGATACTACCGCCTTGTATACCATCTACCTGGTATTGCGTCATACGGATGCTTACAACTATAACAATATCTGGCTAAAGTTTACACATCAGGGCCCGGATACCACCTATACACAAAGGATAGACCTACGCCTGGCTACCAATGCCCAGGGTTGGCTGGGTACCGGCATGGATGATATCTGGGAGCACCGTATACCCATTACGCAGGGAGCTACCCGCTTTCGGAAAAGTGGCAACTATGAATTTACCCTAGAACAGATAATGCGGCAGGACCCGTTACTGCATGTATTGAACGCAGGCATCAGGATTGAAAAGGTTAATTGACAGCGCCAGTCCTGCCCATAAAAAGACAGGTCTGTAATTGTAAACCACAAATGCCGGAACTTTACCATCCGGGCAGCAAACCAATTTTACGTCCATCGGAAATCATGAGCATTTTTAAAAAGAAAAGACTGGCCGCGGCTACTATTGTATACTGGTTTTTATTAATGTACATAGTGGCCGCCCTGGTATGGTGGTTTATTGCCTTGCAGCAGCAAAGTCACCAGATGGCCGTATATAAACTGGTAGAACTAAAAGCAGGAGACCCTGCCTACCTGCAAAAAGTGGAAGCCATTACAACGGAAGAAAGACGGAAAAATGCCCGCAATATTGGTGAGGGCGCTATTTTTTTACTGGTGATATCAATCGGAGCCCTGTTTGTATACCGTGCCGTGCGCAGGCAAATAAAAATGACACAGCAGCAACAGAATTTTATGATGGCCATTACCCATGAGTTGAAAACACCTATCGCCGTTGCAAAGCTTAACCTGGAAACCCTGCAAAAACATAAGCTGGAAGAAAGCAAACAGCAGAAACTGATACAGGCTACCCTGCAGGAAGTCAACCGGCTCAATGCCTTAACGAATAATATACTTATCTCCTCGCAGCTGGAAGGTGGCGGATACAAGCTGGTAAAGGAAGAACTGGATTTCTCCTCGCTGGCCGCCATCTGTGTACAGGATTTCCATGCTCGTTTCCCGGACAGGAAAATGGACAGCGCTGTAGACGAACATATTGATATCAGCGGCGATGCCCTGCTGCTGCAGATACTGGTAAACAACCTGCTTGATAACGCGGTTAAATATGCGCCAAAGGAATCCGTTATACATTTCCGGTTGCAACAAAACGAAAAGGACATTTTTTTATCCTGTGCCGACGAAGGCCCAGGTATCACAGACGAAGAAAAAAAGAAAATATTCGACCGGTTTTACCGCATTGGCAACGAACAGGTGAGAAGAACAAAGGGTACCGGGCTGGGGCTTTATCTCTGCAAAAAAATAGCGTCCGATCACAAGGCTGGCATTAGCGTTACAAACAATCAACCCACAGGCAGTATTTTTACCGTTCATTTTTATGTATGAATAATAGCGACACCACGATATTGCTGGTAGAAGATGAGGAAAACCTGCATGAGGCATTAAAACTAAACCTGGAGCTGGAAGGATACCAGGTGGTGTCGGCCATGGACGGAATGCAGGCGATTAAAGCATTGCAGAACCAGTATTTCAACTTAATGATACTGGATATTATGCTGCCTGAAATTGACGGTATTGAAGTGCTGGAGACCATCCGCATTCAAAACAATGAATTGCCGGTGCTGATCCTAAGCGCCAAAAATACCTCGGCAGATCGGGTGCTGGGTTTAAAAAAGGGTGCCGATGATTATCTCACCAAGCCGTTCAACCTGGAAGAGCTTTTACTGCGGGTAGAAAAACTCATTGAAAAAAACAGGAAATTACTGGATAAGGAAACCATTGGCGATATGTACCAGTTTGGAAAAAACGCGGTTGATTTTAAGGCTCAGGAGGCCATTAACAAAAATGGAGAACACATTCAACTGAGCAAGAAGGAAGCCATGCTGCTAAAACTATTGTTTGAGAATAAGAACGAAGTAGTGCCCCGGGAAAAAATCCTGCAAACGGTATGGGGTTATAATGTGTACCCCACCACCCGCACCATTGATAACTTTATTCTAAGCTTCCGGAAATATTTTGAAGAAGACAGCCGCAATCCAAAATATTTTCATTCCGTTAGAGGGGTGGGCTATAAATACAGCGAGTAAATAATAAAAGCAGTCTGCACCCGATGGTTCCGCTCAGGCAAATAATTCCTTTAGCCGCTCCGCTTTATCCAGGGTCAGCCGCATATCATTCTCCGTATGCACCGGCGTATACAAAGCCAGCGCACAGTCATTTAAAACGCTTTCCAGAATCGTTGCCGTTTCGGTGGATGCGTTGGCCTGTTCTAGTAAACGCATCACCACAGGCTTATTACGCTGGCTGGCAGTGAGGTTGAATTTTTCGGCCACCATTAGCCAGGTGGCCCGGGCGATTTCTTTGTAAAATAACTGGCTGTTTACCGCTTCCAGGGCATAGCGGGCTGCTTCAAAAGGATCAGCAGGCACTTTTCTTTCCTGCTCGGGAAGGCGTGCCGGAGCTATAGTAGCAACCGCGTCTTTTGACGGGGTGGTTTTTTTCCTGTTAAAGAACAAGGCCAGCAGCGCAATGGCCAGCACCGGCAGCATCCACCATAATTTTTGCCAGCGACCACCAACCGGTTGCCCGCTGTTTTCGGTCAAGGCGCTATTGGCCGGTATTGGTTTTTGGGTTGGTTTGCTGATGTCTAACGTGATAGCGTCCGTAGCAATGGTTTTGTAAGTGCCGTTTGCAGGGTCAAAATAAGAAAAGGTTACCGAGGGGATTATCAACCTGCCGGCATTTTTTGCGGTAAAAGAGTATTCAAACAACTTGCTTCCGCTGATGGGTGTCACTGTTTTGTCGAGGTTTTCCTTTACGGTTGGATCATATCTTTCTATATCCTGCGGCCACTGCACGGGCGGAGCATTAATCATGTTGAGGTTGCCCTGTCCTCTAAGAGTTATCTGTAATACCGCTGTTTCGCCGGTGGCAATTTGGGCTTTTGGCACCAAGGCCGAAAGGGTAAATTTTCCTACCGCACCATCGAACGAAACGGGTTTACCCGCCATCGGTAATGGCTTAACGGTAATGGTTACCGGTTTTGACGCAATAGATACCTGCTGCTGTTCCAGTTTGCCATCACTGACGCCATTCATATAATCGTCCAGCAATTGCTGCATGGATGTCTTGCCGCCGTTTCCTTCCAGGCGCAGGAAACTAACGGTATTGTCTACCTCAATTGGATCCAGCACAAAACTGCCGTCCTGGAGTGCGTATAATTGCACCTTACGAATGGTATGCGTGGTATACAGTTTGCCGTTTAATTTTTCAACAGCGGGATTATTGGCTTCGGGCTGAACCATGTCGTATACGCTGAACTGGCTGAGGGAAGGTCGTTTGGTTACCTTTGACTCCGACCGTACGCGGGAATATAATTTATAGGTGGCCACCACCGGTTCTCCCACATAACAAGTGGTCTTACTGACATCCAGCTTTACCAGCAAGTTATTTTTAATTTTATCAACGGCGCTTTCGCCTTTCCGTAAGATGTACTCCTCATTTACTTCGGGCGTTTCTTCCGGCATGCTCAGGCCAAAAAACGGATTGGTAGGCGGGCTGGAAGACCTGGGCGCGGTATTGGTAACAACAACTGCCACACTGTTGGAACGTAGCTGTTTTCCATTCACCAGCGCGGTAGCGCCGGCAATGATAAAATTACCGGTATGCGAGGGCTTTAAAACATAGGTAACGCCTTCGTATTTCGACACGGCACCGTTTATAATACTCATACCATTTTGCTGCATGGGCCCGGAGACAATGGTAAAATTTTCAAATGCCGGTGGTTTTAACGATTCTACGGATGCAGCATTTTCAACAATATATTGCACCTGCAGATAGGCTCCTTTGCCAATTTCTTTTTCGTCTATTACCGTAGAGAATTTCACCTGCGCTGCTAGCGGCAGGTAAAAAGCTGCAATTAAACAGAAAGAAATTAAAAATTTCCTGCTATACATCGGATTAACCTTTCAGCAAAATTTAATGGAATGCAAATATACACGGATGACGGCTGTTAGCCGGAGCTTTTGCGATAAAAGGCTGTTAATTAGTACTTTTTAGTTCCTGGTTCTTAGTTCGGGAGTTCGAAGTTCTCAGTTCGATTTATCATAACTAGATCCATTGGCTGCCTGAAGGGCCTGCGGCAGAAACTAAGAACCAGGAACTTCGAACCACTATTGTCCGGAGAATTTTTCTTAACACCATTTCGCGGCCTGCCTCAAAGACGGCAGGGCTTCGTACCCCCAACGCCGCTACGTTTTCCTTTGATGCTATAACTCAACCGTAACAAGCATTCAGCCATTCCTTTGGTCAACTTTAGAATAAAGCTGATGGAAACCGCAGGTTCATCAATACCCCTAAAAATAAAAGAGCGTTGATAAAACGCGGCGGATTATGCAGGTACTGGTGTCAGTCTTCGTAAAGCTAAGCCCCTTGTTGCTTGTGTTCCCTAAAACGCAAGCCTGAGTTGAATATAAAAGAATTCATCATTATTTATCCGGACAGCAATGACTTCGAACTTTCCAAACTAAAAATTGCCCGAATTGCCGAACTACGAACTATTTATAAATCGCCCAATTGAGGCCTCAGCACAATGTCTTCCACACAGGCCTGCGGAGAAAGGCTGGAAGCAGCATAGACCATAGCCGCAATATCGCTGGCTTCCATAATACGACTGGGATCGATGCCGGTATCGCTCCAGGAGCCGGTATAGGCAGCGCCAGGGAAAACTGAGGTGACTTTGATATGATAATTTTTTAGCTCCTCGCGAAGGTTTTTTGAAAAACCATGCAGTGCATATTTACTAATACTATAAGCGCCACCGTTAGCATAAGCGTTTAAAGAAGCAATGGAACAAATATTGAAAATATGCCCGCTTTTTCTTTTCATCATGGAAGGCAATAGCATTCTTGTCAGGTGGTACGCGCTGAACAGGTTGGTTTGCATCATTTCTTCCAACACTCCATCAGCTTCATTATAAACACTGCCTGGTATAAAACGGCCGGCATTGTTTATCAGTATGTCTATATGATAGGCATTGGCCAGCAGCCATTCCCCGAAATCCGTAACGTCTTCTTTTTTACTGAGGTCCCTTGCCTTGGCCTTTATTTTTGTTTCTGGATACCGGGTTAATAATTCTTCCATCGTTTTGTACAGGTTAAGCTCATTCCGCGCGCAAATAAAAAGATGATGGTTGCCATGGGCGGCAAAGATTTCCGCAATAGCTCGTCCAAAACCTTTGGAGGCACCTGTAATTACTACATTCATATATACTACCTTAAAATGGATGATAAAGGTACTGATAGCATACAGAAATATTTTTCTTTGTTGCATCGGTGTCCGTTTTGCACCCGGCAGCCAACCCGGGCGCCGGAAACCTTAAAATAAAATTTATTTTGACCGGTTTCCAGCAACCAGTAAAAAAAATCTGTTCTTTTACGGTATGAACAGGTATAAACATCTATTTTTTGATCTCGACCATACCCTATGGGATTTTGAAACCAATAGCCGGCAAAGCCTGGCGGAGATTTACGAAAGCCTTGGTTTAAAGGAAAAAGGCGTGCACGATTTTGAGAAATTCAACAGCCATTACCAGGTGCACAATGAAAAACTCTGGGACCGCTACCGGAAAGGATTTATTAAAACAGAAGAGCTGCGCTGGAAACGCATGTGGCTTACCCTGCTGGATTTTAAAATAGGTGATGAGCGCCTGGCGAGGGACATGGGCGCTAGTTTTCTTGAACTGCTACCCACGCGGAAAACATTGTTTCCCTATGCCATGCAAATCCTGGGCTATCTTATCCAGAAAAAATACACCCTGCATCTTATTACCAATGGTTTTGAAAAAACACAGCATGCCAAATTGAGAAACGCCGGACTGGATATTTTTTTTAAAGAAGTGATTACTTCGGAAAGTAGCAACAGTTTAAAACCGCATAAAGCCATTTTTGATTATGCCCTGCAAAAAACAAATGCTACGGCGGCAGAAAGCATCATGCTGGGCGATGATATTGATGTGGATATTGCGGGCGCCCGCGATGCGGGGCTTGACCAGGTATACATCAATCACCTGAACAAAAAATTACCGGTCATACCCCCCACCTATACCGTTTATTCTTTACGTGAACTGGAAAATATTTTTTAAAACCTGGAGGCGATACCGGGAACAGTGCCGCACGGTTTCACCGGAACTGCACTATCCATCCTGCCTAAAAAAGCCTTCTCATAACTGAATGAATGAAAAGGCGTCGGAAACAATTTTGTTCTGGTCAGGCTTTTTTGTCTTTCTTTCTTTATCGCATTTGCCACACTCGGTACAGGTCTTTTTTACTTTTTCCTACTTTTTGTCTTTCTCCATGTGCAAAAGCAATACCGGAAGCAGGAAGCTAAGAGTGGCCTGCATCAATATTTTTTTATAAAACAGTGTTTTGATTGTAGGCAGGCAAACATAAGATTATGTTGCCGGATTAGTACACAATATTGTTACAATACGGAGCAAAAAAACGTCGGTTATTTGGCCATCAGAGACTTGCCAGCACGGTAACGCCGCCTTGTACCAACTGGTTAAGTTGTACTTCTACCCTGGTGCCGATGGGCAACAATACGTCAACCCGGCTGCCAAAGCGGATAAAACCCAGTTCGTCGGTCTGGTTTACGCGCTGTCCCACCTGTAAATAGTTGATGATGCGTTTGGCCAGGGCGCCGGCAATCTGTTTTACCAGTATTTCCCCTTTTGCATGGCGTATTACCACGGAATGACGTTCATTTTCAGTAGATGATTTGGGATTCCATGCTACGAGGTATTTGCCTTTGTGATACTGGTTATAGGTTACCTCACCGCTGAGGGGGTTGCGGTTTACATGCACATTGGCCGGGCTCATAAAGATGGATATCTGAAGGCGTTTCTCATTAAAATATTCCTGATCAAACATCTCTTCAATAACCACTACCTTACCATCTGCCGGTGCTACCACCTTATTGTCATCCCTGGTCAGTTTCCGGTTGGGTATCCTGAAAAAAGAGATGATAAATAACAGCAGTCCAAAAAGAACAATGAAGATCAGCCAGCTCAGGGCGGGCAGGCTATAACTGATAAAATAAAACGACAATAGATTTAATACGGCAAAAATAATGGCAGCAATAGCAATCGGTTTATAACCTTCTTTGTGTATGTACATTGTACAAATGTATTAACCGCAAAAATAAGGTAAATGACAGGGTTTAACGCCACTCTTATAATTACGATCTTGCTACGGTTCTTCTGCTGGTAACCCCGGTGTGTTCATCAACAGGCTACCTATTTCATAAACAAAACCGTGTACAACCATACAAAGGGTATGGCCAGTAGCAGGGAATCGAAGCGGTCTAAAAAACCACCATGCCCGGGCATAATGCTGCCACTGTCTTTTACGCCCGCCATCCTTTTTAATTTGCTTTCAAAAAGATCGCCCAGCGCGCCAAAAACCGCTACAATTGATGCAATGGCAATCCAGTCTTTTACGGTATAGAGGTTTGCCCACCAGCCCAGCCATGCTACGGTAATCACGCAGAGAACGGCTCCGCCCAGGGTGCCTTCCCAGGTTTTTTTGGGCGATATTTTTGAAAAGGGCGTCTTGCCAATAAAGGAACCCACCAGGTAAGCCATGGTATCATTGATCCACAAGGCTACCAGGATGCCGAGCGGAAGAGCAAACCCGAAAAAATCAAGGTATGAAGACTGCTCTTTGCCGATCATACCAAAACACCGCAGGTCCATCATTAGCCCCAGGCTCAGCGATATATACAAAAGCCCGAAGACGGAATAGCCGGTGTTTTTTAGTTCAGGCTGCCGGGAAAATAATATATCGGTCAGGGGTAATGCAAAAACACAAATCAGGCCCAGCCACCAGCCGATGGCGTGCAACTGAATACCAAAAATGCTAAAGGCATCATTGGTAAAATAAAGGAGCAGGCACCAGCCGGCTATCATTACGCCGTACCGGTGAAAGGGACTGACCGCGGCATACCCGGGGTTGATGCGGCAAACCAGCCGCTGGTATTCTACCCAGCAGCCAAAATGAATAATGGAAAACAGGATAAAAAAACTCCAGTGACTCCAGCACATTCCCACCAGCATAACGGCTACGAACACCCCCGCGGTAGTCGCCCTGGTTTTAAATGTTGCGATGTTGAGTGCCATAATTAGTTTGATGCTGTTCAGGATTTATACGAGTGTTGATTCAAAAGAAGGGCCATCCATGGGCGGTATCTTATTGATAAATCTTTTTAATGATACCTGCCAAAAATAACGGAACAGCAATACAAGCACAATAATGGCGGGAAGGGCCATCCACAGGGGCGCGGTTTCGTCAACTGTCTGGCTTACCGGTTTGCCATTTGTATAAAAATAGTAATAACAAATTGCAAAAGCATTATTAAGAAAATGCAATACCATGTTCAGCCAGATACTTTTTGAGTAATAAAAAATAAGACCCAGCACCATACCCAGCACAAATCTTGGCAGGAAGCCGAAATAGGAAAAATGTACGGCACTGAAGATGACACTGGTAATGATAATGGCCGCAAGCGGTTTTTTAAACCATGCAATCAGTATCTGCTGCAGTCCGCCCCGGAAAAGGGTTTCTTCAAACATGGCGGGGAAAAGTGCCATTACCACCAGTGAAAAAATAAATTCGCCCGCCGAATGCATGGTGGCAAACACCGCAACCTGGGTATTATAATTGTCTTCCAGTTTTTTAAAATAGGCTTCCAGCGGCTTGGTAAGTGGAATGATCCGGTTTAACTCCGCCAGCGCACCTACCAGCGGCAGGCAGACCAGGGTGATGCCAATAACCAGTAGTAACTGCCGCCCGTTAAAACCCTCCCTGAAGCCAAGATAGGTTAAGGGCTTCCGGGTCATAAGCCGTGCAGTAACCAGGGCTGGTATAAAGAACATGATGAGCACGGATACCATCTGCATTATCCTTGCAGCGTTGGTAAAATGTGGGTTTAACAGGTCCTTTTCAAATGTGGCGATGCCCTGGCCTGTCATGCCAAACCAAACCAAAAAACCCACAAGACTCCCGGCAATCAGCCCCGCCACCAGGAGGCCCATCAAAATAAAAAATGCCGCCGATGGGGAAACGCCCTTGAATTCATCATAATCATACACTAATTCTGGCATAGACTTCCGGATAAATTTTTTAAATTTGCTGTTCTTTTACAACAAATGATAACAATAGGCAAGATACAACTTCCCGGATTCCCGCTGTTACTGGCGCCCATGGAAGACGTGAGCGATCCGCCTTTCAGGGCCGTTTGCAAAGACAAGGGCGCCGACCTGATGTATACCGAATTTATATCTTCCGAGGGTCTAATCCGCGATGCCATCAAAAGCCGCCAGAAACTGGACATTTTCGACTATGAAAAACCGGTGGGGATACAGATTTTCGGGGGCGACGAAGACAGTTTATCGTTGGCCGCAAAGATTGTAGATGTCACCAACCCTGACCTCCTGGACATTAATTTTGGATGCCCGGTAAAAAAAGTGGCCTTAAGAGGTGCCGGGGCCGGTGTTTTAAAAGATATTGATCTGATGGTGCGTTTAACCAGCGCTGTGGTAAAATCAACCACCTTGCCAGTTACCGTAAAAACCCGTCTGGGCTGGGATGATACCAACCAGAATATTGAAGAAGTGGCGGAACGCCTGCAGGATTGCGGTATACAGGCCCTGGCCATTCATGGCCGTACCCGTACGCAGATGTATAAAGGCACGGCCGACTGGACCCTGATCGGCAAAATAAAAAACAACCCCCGCATTAAAATACCCATATTTGGGAATGGAGATATTGACTCTC
Organism: Bacteroidota bacterium; assembly: GCA_040007355.1. GTDB lineage: Bacteria > Bacteroidota > Bacteroidia > Chitinophagales > Chitinophagaceae > JACMLD01. Next base: position 22,699 of record JBDTVE010000180.1, read on the forward strand.
CCGAAAAAGCCCTGGAATATAAAAACAGGTATGGGGTAGATGGCATCATGATTGGCCGTGCGGCCATTGGCTATCCCTGGATATTTAACGAGATAAAACATTTTATGACCACCGGTGAGCACCTTCCCCCGCCTTCCATTGAAGACCGTATCGCCGTTTGCCGCAAACACCTGTACAAGTCTTTTGAGTGGAAAGGACCCCTGGTGGGCATTTTTGAAATGCGTCGGCACTATGCCAATTACCTCAAGGGACTGCCCAATATAAAAGAATATCGGGCCCGGCTGGTTACCCTGCCCACCGTAAGGGAAATAGACGCGGTGCTGGATGAAGTAGCTTCTGTCTATAGCGGTTTTGAATTTGAGAAAACACCCATTGAGCTGATCAATTACCACGAAAAATGCCCGGCCTAGCATTTGCGCTTATAGGAATGCTGATATTGCGATTTGCCCTGATAAAAGAGCGGGCGTTTGTATAAGGGCGGCAAGAACACTATTTCCTGTTTACAAAACTTTCCATCCCCTTGCTGTATTGCAGCGCCCTTCTTTCTGCCGACACATCGGCGATAAATGTCAGCAGGGTCATTGCGGCAAGCGTGAGACCCAACCCATACCAGAAAGCATTCGTCGCTTGCGGCCGGTGGTAAAAAACCAGTGCAAGCCCGGTTACTGTCAATCCCATCTCCACCCATTTGATCAGAGCAAAGTTTTTTAACACCTCTTTCATACGGGGTAATTCCTCCTTTTTTAACTGGCCGGGGTTCATATCATATGCGTATACATTTCGGATGCGATGCGTATCACTTTTTTTAAAAACATCCAGGCCTACGGCCAATTGCAAAAGACCGATGATTACGAGTGGAATGGCCGCACCCCGGTAAAGGTTCGTTTTTAATAAAAAGAAAAAAACGAGTGCCAGCACAATAGCGGAAGCCCCAATTATAATAAACAACAGGGCCAGTTGTTTCTCCGCAAAAAAATATTTTTCAATGTCTTGTTTGCTGAACATGGCTTTTCTTTTACAGAAAGGTAAGATTATTTAAAACGTGGTAGCGGTGCAGTATTTTCACGCGTGGAAATCCATTAGAACGGGAGCTGAATAAAATGATGCAGGATCGAATAATGGATGGTAGGTGAAACACCAACCAAGGGGGGCTGCATACTTTACTAATCAGGGGAGGCCCTATTTGACCAGTATAGATTGCTTCGCTTCGAAATGATGATCGCTTCGTGGTTGCGAATGAAGATCCTCATTACAGGAATGGTTTGTTCCGGAGTCGGGAGTCAATAAAGTGATTCCGGCAACGCATAGACGGCATAATTGGGAACTGATCCCGATGGGTGTTCCAGCGGAACATTTCGTGGATAGCAACTTCGAATGGCTCACCCTTAGCGAGGTATTAGCGGCTACTGCCTGCCTTATCGGATCGCTTCAAGAATTGTTTCGTCGGTAGGTTCTATTGCCGGTCCAAAATAATGGGTAAGCATACCGGTTTCATTGACCAGGTACTTGGAAAAATTCCAGGTGGGCGCCTGTTTGTTCCAGCCGTTTTGCGCAGGCTCGGTGAGCCATTTAAAAACACTGTTTTGCCCGGTTCTTTTTAATACGATGCTTTTTTGTAACAAGGGAAAGTCAACCCCGTAATTCTTTTTGCAGAAAAGGGCGATTGCTTCATCTGTTCCTTTTTCCTGTTCTTTAAAGTCGTTGGCGGGAAAACCAAGTACCACCAGCCTGGTGCCAAACCGGCTATACAATTGCTGTAACTGGTCGTACTGCCCCGTATAACCGCAGTCGGATGCGGTATTCACCAGCAATACTTTTTTCCCTTTCAGGCTGGCCATATCCAACACGGCGCCATTGTTTAAAACGGCTTTCAGCGAATAAAAGGAGACCGGCGGAATGATTTTATTGTTGGCAAGTATCTCTGTATTCTTATGCACCATTTTGTTTACCAAAACAAACAATGGATACACCACCTTAAGTAGTTTCTGCCTGCCAGTCATATTTTCTGCATTTCTGTTTACAATCAATACATAGCCCCCAAAAGCAAGCGTGAACATCACTATTACAACAAAAACTTTTTTTAGTTTGGTAAATACCGGTGTCATAGCTATTTTTTTTTCCTGCCCGCCCTGGGTTTGCCGTCTTCCCTGCTTTTATAACAGGCAGGATTGCCGGGCCTGGGTTCATGCTGTTCCGCCAAAATTAATGAACCCGATGGTATTGACATACAATTTCGGATTCAGGGTAACTGGATGCGCGAGAATGATTGTGACTGAATGCGATGTTTTCCAAAATGCGACGCTCATGAGCGCCGGCGGCAACAAAATTTATATTCATGCAAAAATGAGTTTTACCTTTAAACCGGGTTCCTCTAATACAGCCAAAGAGACCGGCGAATCCATAACCTTATCCAACAAATCTGCATGACTGAACAGTTAAAACTTTCCGCCCTGCTGGAGCAAATCCAGGACACCATTCAGAATCGTTTTGAAGGCGAAACATTTTGGGTGCATGCGCAAATTGTAAATGTTAAAAAACAGGAATCGTCGAGGCGCTGTTACCTCACTTTGGTGGATTATGAGAACGGCAACAAAACAGCAGAAGCAAGGGCCGTGTTTTGGGCCAACGGTTACGGCCAGATAGAAATTTTTGAAAAAGCAACAGCACAAACGTTCCGGGATGGCATAAAAATTATCTGCCGGGTAAGGGTGCGGTACCACACCGTATATGGGCTGAATCTGGATATTACGGAGATCGACCTGGCGCATACGCTTGGGAACCTGGCCCTGGAAAGACAGCAAACGCTTGAACGGTTGGTAACAGAAAACCCGGCAACCATCCGCTTGCTCGACGGTGTTTACAGAACCCATAATAATCTTTTACCACTTCCTTCTGTAATTACCCGCATTGCCCTGGTTACAGCACCCAATTCCGACGGGCAGCGGGATTTCCGGCAGGAAATCAAACAGAACAGGCACCAATATGGTTTTTTTGTGAAAGAATTCCTTACTACCATACAGGGTGATAATGCTCACCAGTTAATCCTGGAACAATTGGTCTTGATTGAAAAAAACAAGGCGGGTTTTGATGTGGTGGCAATTGTGCGCGGAGGAGGTTCAGAAACAGATTTCAGGCCATTCAACGACTATGAGCTTTCAAAATACGTGGCCGGTTTTCCAGTACCCATCTTTACGGGTATCGGACATGACCGAAACCAAAGCATCGTGGACCTGATGGCAAGAGAACAAAAAACACCGACCAAAGTGGCCTCGCTTTTTGTAGAACACAATTTTGAATTTGAGAACGTACTGATGGATATTAAAGCAAGATTGTTTGAGGCCGTTGGCCGGCAACTCAAAAACGCCAAAGATGAAATAAAACAGGCAAAACGCCTCGTGCGACTCTCCAGCCCGCAGGCCATACTGGATCGGGGCTTTGCCATCATTACCTGCAATAACGAAATTGTGACCGATCCTGCTGCCATTAAAAAAAATGCGCAACTCCAGACGCTCCTAAGAAACGAAACCATCCATAGCATCGTAACCAAAAAAACAAAAAGTGAAAAACGAGCCTACTTATAGCGAAGCATTTTCAAAATTGAAACTGCTCCTGGAAGAACTGGAAAATGGCGGTATTCAACTTGATAAACTTGCGTCAACAGTGGAACAGGCAAATGAACTGATTGCCATTTGCGAGGAGCGCTTACGTTCCATTGAAACGGACCTGCATGTGTTGCCACGACCGTAGTATTTGCGTGTTAAAAAAATACAATTGATTTTTGATGCCTGGTTGACAAACAGCGCGCGCAGGTCTTGCTTCATTATTGTCTCAAAAGCGGTCTACCGAAAAAGCCATTTAAGCAATTTCAGTTTCCCCTTAAACGATGGGTATTTGATTGCAGGGTCAAACCAGGTCGGCGTTTTTAAGACTGGTTTTTGTCGCGTAAATGTATCAAACGTAAATTTGCCATGATAAGCGCCCATACCGCTTTTGCCCACGCCACCAAAGGGCAGGTGGTGATTGGTAAAATGCCAGTCGGTATTGTTGATGCATCCTCCGCCAAAAGGAATGGCGTCGATCCATTCTTTTTCTTTCTTTTTAGAGGAGGTGAACAGGTAAAACGCCAGCGGATGCGCGTTTCGCCGAACAACCTCCATGGCTTCCCGGGTATCATTAAATACGAGAATCGGAAGCAGGGGTCCGAAAATTTCATCCGTCATCAGCGTTGAACGGGGTGCAATATCTTCCAGTAAAGTGGGGGCAATAAATAATTTATTTTTATCGTGCTGGCCGCCGTAAACTATGGTTCCTTGCTTTAGATAGCTTACCAGTTTATCAAATCGTTTTTCATTAATGATCCTGCCGTAATCATAGCTGTCAGCGGCATCGGCTCCATAAAATTGCCCGATACAGGATTTTATTTGTTCCAGCAGCTCATTCTTAACTGATATATGCACCAAGAGATAATCCGGCGCAATACAGGTTTGCCCAACGTTCAAAAATTTTCCCAGAACAATTCTCCGGGCAGCGATGCGAAGATTGGCATCGGCTTCCACAATGGCGGGGCTTTTGCCTCCCAGCTCTAGGGTAACCGGCACCAGATCTTTTGCCGCAAGCTGGTATATGCTTTTGCCTACCGCGATGCTGCCGGTATAAAAAACATGGTCGAACCGAATGGCATTCATCAGTTGCGGAACAACTGTCGCACCATCGCCCTGTACTACTTTTATATAATTGGATGGAAAGGCCTCGCTGCATATTTTTTCAATTACCGCAGCAGTGGCTGGCGCCAACTCGGACGGTTTAAGAATGGCGCAGTTGCCGCCGGCTATTGCACCTGCCAGTGGAATCAGGAGCAATTGCAGCGGGTAATTCCAGGGGGCAATGATCAGCGCCACGCCCAGCGGGTCGCGATAAATTTTACTGGAAGAAGGCAGGTTTACAAGGTCGGTTCCTGCGCGCACAGGCTGCATCCATTTGTGCAGGTTTTTTATGCAAAGATTTATTTCCGCCAGCAGCAGACCCATTTCACTGGCATAGACTTCTTCCGGACTTTTTTTCAGATCCTGGTACAAGGCCGTGTTGACGGCCACTTCGTTGGCAAGAATGGCCTGTTTTAATTTCTGCAACTGTGTTTTCCGGAAAGCATAACTGCGGGTGGCGCCGCTGTTAAAATACTGACGGACGGCAGACAGCACTGGCAAGAGCGAATCGTTATCCATAAAAAAAGTTGAGACACTGGAATACCGGCAGGGATTGCTTAACTGCCGGTTTTATTGCCATCCGTTTATTGTTATCATAAAAGTACGCAAAGCTTTAGATATTTTCAGGTAGTACAGGTGACTGGGGGACCAAATAAAGCGGGGCAGGAATTGGTTCCTGCCCCGTTATTCTACCGCGGTTATTCAGTTCATGGCTTTATAAATGGCTTCCATGATTTTAGGGCGTATGTTCATGTTAGATAGGTTATTGTTTAAACCGCCATCGGGGTAAACACGGTTAGACAGGAAAACAAATACAAGTTTTGATACAGGGTCGATCCAGAAGCAAGTGCCCGTATAACCCGTATGCCCGATTGTTTTGGGTGAAGCCGATAATGCCGGATAGGGTTCATCCCTGCTGGCATTGTCTTTTTCAGGTTTGTCAAAACCCAATCCGCGCCGGCTGATATTGCTATGGTATTGGGAAAAATAATCGATAGTGGACTTTTTGATGAACCGTTGACCGTTAAAAATACCGCCGTTTAACAGCATCTGGCACAATACCGCCATATCATACGCATTGCTGAAAAGCCCGGCATGACCGGCTACACCGCCAAACATGGCGGAACCGGGGTCATGCACATCGCCCCATAATTGCTGGTTTCGGAATCCCTTTTCTTTTTCGGTTGGGGCGATATAATTGAGCGGGAAGCGTTCACGCGGTTTAAACCCGGTGACCTTGAGCCCCAACTTATCATAAAAATTTGTTTTAGTATACTGGTCAAGAGTTTGCCCGCTAACGGCTTCTACAATTTTACCGAGAAAGATAAAATCATTGTCGCTGTATATATATTTTCCTTCGGGCCCCACGGCGCTGCTGAGGATACGACCGTAGATTGTATCTATCCAGTCGCTTCTCACAAACATATGATCTGCCACCCTTACCGAATGAAGCGAGTCCGGTTTAAAAGAATAGAACTTTCCCGATATCAGGTCAGGTTTTTCGGGGTCAAACGTTTCGCGGTAAAACGGGATGAATGCTTTTAGGCCGGCCTGGTGCAGCAGTATATCCCATATTTTGAGTTTCTGTTTATTGGTGCCCCTGGTCCAGGGCAGGTAGTCGCCCAGGGTTTTTTGCAGGCCGATTTTGCCTTCATCATACAATTTCATTACAGACAAAAGCGTGGCCATTATTTTTGTAACCGAAGCCATGTCGAAAATGGTTTCGTTGTACATGGGCTGTGTGCTGTCGTAAGTAAGATAACCATATGATTTGTCAAAGACAATTTTCCCGTCTTTTGCCACCAGTATCACGCAGCCGGGATACGCGTGTTTTTCAATGCCGTCGTTGGCAATAGAGTCGATCAGGTTCAGTCTGGCTGCATTGAGCCCCACGCTGGCCGGCGTTGCCTGCGGCATGGGAAGCACCGGTAAAATGCCCGATCCATATGGCAGTTCGGGGCAAACGGTAACGGGTAGGCGTCCTCTTGCTGCAAAACGGCCATTTACTAAATCGGCAGCGGTTTCCTGCACCGTGTCATCGTCCTCGTAACAGGCTATCAGTGTTTTGGCAGCACAGAAATTTTTGATGGCATAGGGATTGCCAAAAGCCAGTGTAATGGTGCTGAACTGTTGCTGCAACTGTAGAATCAGGGATTGTGCGGCGGCGCTGATACCAAAATTATTGGCAGGGTACCGCGCATAATTGTGCAGACCGATAACTACCACGTCGTACCTGTTTTTCAATAGCTGTAAAAGATCAGTGGCCTTGCTGCTGTCAAGTGTGTAATCAAAATAATAGGTATGCGCTTTATAATCTGCCCGCATGCGTTGGGCAAATACATTGTCCTGGGTAAGGCCAAACCCAACATAAGCCACTCTTTTTTTGGTGGTTACCTGTAAAGGAAAAAGAAGCGGTTCACTGTTACGGAGCAGGGTAAGCGCATTTTCCGCGATGGTCTTTTTTATTGCGGGTATTTTTTCGTTGAGGTCCTGGGTAAGATGATATGTTTCTATGGGTGTATAGTTGGCCAGGCCATACTGGTATTTTGCCTCCAATACTTTTTTCACGTGCGTGTCAATATCCTCCCAGCTAAGCTTGTTGGCGGCAATGGCCTCTTTAATTTTTGCAATGGCGCCGGGTATATCACCTGGAAGGCAAAGCATATCGTTTCCTGCAATTAAGGATTGGGCAGAGGCTTCGCCATCAGGAAAAAATTTGGCAACGCCTTTCATTTCCAGCGCATCCGTGAACGTCAGTCCTTTGAAGCCCAGTTCGTTTCTTAACAATGTGGTTACATTGTTATAAGAAATGGAGGTGGGACGGTTGGGTGTATTATCAATCGCTGGTATGAAAAGATGGGCAACCATCATGCTGCCTACGCCTGCTTTTATCATTTCGCGGAAGGGATAAATCTCCAGCGTGTCCAGTTGTTCTTTTGTTTTGTTGATAACGGGCAGGTCCAGGTGAGAATCTACCGACACATCGCCATGACCGGGAAAATGTTTGGCACAGGCCATTACGCCTGCGTCCTGCAGACCACGCATATAATTTACTCCAAACGATGATACCTTGTATTTGTCTTCTCCAAAAGAACGGTCATTGATTACCGGGTTATCGGGGTTGTTGTTGATGTCTACCACGGGGGCGTAGTTAACTTGTATACCTGCGCGTTTGCATTGTTCACCCACCAGTTTGCCATATTGGTAAATCAGCGCCGGGTCCGACATGGCACCCAGCATCATTTGCCTGGGTAGGCCGTCTACGCTGTCCATGCGCATACCAACTCCGTTTTCTGCATCAATACAAATCAGGATGGGGGTCTGGGCTATGGACTGAAAATAATTGAGAAAATCAGCCTGTGTTACAGGTCCGCCCTGGAACAGGCAGATGCCACCGATATTGTATTGCCGGATGGCTTCCTCTACTTCTTTATTATGAAAAACCACTTCTGTTTTTGCGACATTGCCCGAGGAAAGTCGTACCACCATTAACTGGCCTATTTTCTGGTCGGGGCTTAATGTTTTAAAAACACTGTCGACCCACTGGCTGGCAGGGAGGGTAGAAGCATGCTGGGCGATGGTGGGTAAATAAAAAAGCACGGCAATCAGGACCAAAACTTTTTTCATAACAAAAGCTTAAATGAGATTGGAGTACAAATTAAGAAGAAATGAACAGATGGGGCAGTTTGAAAATTGTTTGTTAATTGAAAACATGCCGGTAGCCGGCCAATACCGCTGATTTAGATTGTTAGGTGTATGTCGGCATTGTTTACCTTTAATGCTGCCAACGGATGTTTTTTGCTGTAGGGCAATTATTGGTGCAACAAGTTAATTTTTTTTTATGGAACATATTGTTAAGATACTCGATATAAAGGAAGCCGCTAACCAGGTCAAAAGCTTCCGCCTGGAAAAGCCGACCGGTTATACATTTAACCCCGGGCAGGCTACTGATGTTTCTGTTAATACGGAGGCGTTGAAAAGCGAGTTAAGACCATTTACGTTTACCTGTTTAACCGGCGATCCATTTCTTGAATTTACCATAAAGCGTTACCCGGATCACCACGGCATTACTGATGCCATACACCGGCTTAAAATCGGCGATGAGCTCATCATCCGTGATGTATGGGGTGCCATTGAATACAAGGGACCCGGTTATTTTATTGCAGGCGGGGCCGGCATTACACCGTTTCTGGCCATCTTACGCTGGTTGCATAAAGAAAATAAACTGGTCGGCAATAAACTGCTTTTTTCCAATAAAACCGTCGCGGATATTATTTATGAAAAGGAATTGCAGGCCATGCTGGGCAAGGAGGTGCTGTTTATACTTACCAGGGAAGAAAAACAAGGCTACCTGAAAGGTCCCATCAATAAAGCATTTTTGCAGGAATATGCAAATGATAGCAGCAGGCATTATTATATCTGCGGGCCCGATGCCATGGTGGCGGACCTGAACGAAACGGTTACACAACTGGGGGCGGCGCCGGATGCGGTGGTGTTTGAAAAATAAATCAGCAGCCATAATAAATCAGCAGGAGCCAAGCTGTTCGAGGCCGGTTCTGTTCTCTGCCTTCCGGACCTTTATATTCATGGGTACTTCGGCTGCAATAAGGCCAGGTGAATACTTTTCCAAAGAATTTTATTTTAATGGGTGATCTGAATATCTGCGGTTAAACGGTCTAATAAATTTTTTTTTAAACCAATCAAATTACTACCGGAACTGTAATTTCATTTATCAACGAAATGCCTGCTTGTATGAAAATATAACCAAAGGATTTTTTTATCTCCTGATATGCTAGCTGCAACTTGTGTCCATAACCTGTTACCATGGGGGGGACCGGCAATCAAAAAAATGAAACAGCCGATGCTTGGATACCGCAGGGTGAAAATATTGAGCATGACAACCCTGAAATAGCCGATGTGGTGCTGGTATGGATAACATCCGGTGCTAAATCATTGTTCGAGTCTGATGGTTCGCCTCTGTATCTTTCATTAGGCGTGGACTATATCAATGATTTATCCGCAAAAAACCAGTCATCCTGGCGATAAATTATACCAATCCCTGGGTAATTGCAGAGCGGTTATTGCCAGGCTTAATACTCCACCGGATGTCCTGCTGGATATCGTTACCGAGAAATTTAATCCAATGGGTAAGATGCCGTTCACTACGCCGGTTTCTGAAGAAGCCGTTCAAAAGCAATAGTCCGATGTGCGGGGATATTTTAAAGAAGCCGACTATCCACTTTTTAAATACAATGAGGGGTTGAGTTATAAGCACAACTGCTGGGTGTCCGTCATGCCAAATTCTCCCTCATCATATATGGCAAACAAAAGCCAAAGCTTCTTCGACATTGAAGCAAGAAATCCTGCCATTAGCAAATATTATTTTGCTAATAGAATTTACTCCAATTGTGTT
>JBDTVE010000181.1:0-16687 GCA_040007355.1 Bacteroidota bacterium
TTCACCTCAGTGCATTGTTGTTTGTTAAGCACCCCTTGAAGTATTTAAAAATTACATATCCGGAATCACCGGTTCCACCAGCCTGATTAGTTTTTCCAAAGACTCCTGCCAGCCTAAATAACACATTTCAACAGGAATGACTGCCGGTATATTTTCCTGCAAAATCTTTATGTCCGTACCAACTGAGATTTTTTGCAGCCAAACCGAGGTGGTCATTTCACCGGGCAGGTTGGGGTCATCAAATTTATCAGTATATTTTAAAAACGCATTAGGTTTAATCTCAACATATTTGCCACCAAATGAGTGGCTTTGACCCGTGGAAAAATTTTGAAATGACATCTTATAGGTACCGTCCACTTTTATGTCCAGTTCATGGATGGTGCACAGAAAGCCATATGGCGGTAACCAGGCTGCCAGTGCGTTTGCCTCGGTAAAGGCCCGGTACACTTTTTCGGAAGAAGCTTTAAGAATCCTGTGTAGAGAAACATTGTTTGTAGGCATGATATTTATTTTAAATGGTTTTCAATCGGCCTGTTCCTAATAGCTTTGCCGGCAACGACTGAGGCTTGCTAGCCATATCAAATTCGCCTGTATTAATTATGGCCGGCTATTTTTTAAAATGATGTGCTGCCTGACAAAAATATAAAACGGTACCGGCTTTTCTGTTATTTCCGTCAAAAGGTTTTAATATCCTGGATAATTTACTTTTTTGCTATCCTTTTTTTGCGTTGCTATTTCTGTTGCGGACAATCCGAGTTTTTTAAACGCGTAAGAATTTGCGATAGCCAGTCGATACGATTTTGTTTGTAGCAGCCGGCCCTATTAGGGCATCCTCAGGCGCTCTTCTTCCAGATCAATTTGATATAGCTGGTTGCGGATTATTTCTTCGTTTATGGGTGTGTCTTTAATGAGGTCTTCCAGATATGTACGCTTGCTTTCCAGCAGCTTCAGGAAGGCGTCTTTTGTTTTTTCTTCCCAGTGCTGAAGCATTTTTTGCATACCGGTATGGTATTTCCATTCATTTTCATGCAGGTGCTGTTTCACATTTTGCTTCATATTTTCTTCGGCCGTCACTCTGCCGGAGTCTTCAAAAATCCGAGGCGTTTAATAAAAGAAGTCAGCGTAAGTTCCTGTAACAATAAGATCACCAATATCACTACAAAAGTCTTAAACAGCATAAGTTTCTGTTGGGCAAGCCCTACCATCTCCCAGTATAACCGGGATGTCCAATGCGACTGCCAGCGACACCCGCCGCGCATACCCGTTCAGCCCAATAAAAGTGGCAGCAGGAGCCTTCTTTTCCTGGAACTGGCGCGGGGCGCTACACCCCGCCTGAATATCAGCGTGGCCGCCAATGCAGCATACGCACTGATGATTATGAATCGTAACACTTTGTAAGATTGCAAGGCGCAATTTAACAGTACCAACAGCACCCAGGCTGGTTACCGGCTTTGCGATTGTATTCATAAAAACGGAGATCCACTTTATAAAAGCCTGGAGGAACACAATAAGGCTCGCGATGATTCTGCGGCAATAGCTGTACCTTGATGCCGTACTCACCGGAGTAGTTCGTTCAGGTCTGCATCTTGTTATTTCAAAGCGGGCAGCAGGGCGGACCCTTAACAGAGAATTGTTATACCCTTCAGTGCCAGTACCTTAAAAATTATATTTTGGATAACATACTATTGTTAACAGCTGCCGGGTTTATTATCGGAAGTTTTGGAACACTGATTGGCGCAGGGGGTGGATTTATTTTGGTGCCACTGTTGATACTCGCCAACAAGGGAATGTCGCCCACCATTATCACCGCCATTTCAATAGCGGTGGTGGCAGCCAATGCCATTTCGGGCTCGGTGGCCTATTCCCGTGCAAAACGGATTGATTACAGAGCCGGGTTGTTGTTTGGCCTTTTCACCATTCCGGGTTCTATCGGTGGCGTCTTCCTAACAAAATATATTCCGCTGCATCTTTTTAATATCTGTTTTGGTGTTCTATTGCTTGTACTGGGTGTTTATCTTTTCCTGAAGTCAAAAATGGATAAAATGGATAAAGCAGGGGCGATTGGCGGCCCCCGGTTGCAGTTTCAAACAATTACCGACCGGCAAGGCCGGGTATATACGTATAGTTATAACCAAGTGTATGGCATAATGATAAGTATCGTGGTTGGATTTTTATCGCCTTTATTGGGAATTGGCGGGGGGATCATCCATGTGCCGGCTATGATCAACTGGCTCCGTTTCCCGGTGTTTATTGCTACTGCCACTTCTCATTTTATCCTGGCAATAATGGCAACTGCAAGTGTGATGATGCATATAATCCAGGGCAGTTACAGTGACCCGCATATTCTTAAGATTGTAATCTGGTTATGTATTGGCGTTATCCCCGGCGCACAACTGGGTGCTTTTATTTCGCATAAAATAGAAACTACGGTTATCGTTAAAGTACTGGCCATTTGCCTGGCATTGGTAGGGTTGCGGATATTGTTATAGCAGTTGAACTGATTTCTGTGTTGTTCATGCAATGCCAATGACCGGTTTCGGGGAAATCTTCTGGTTAAGTTGCGCCAGCTGCATTGATTAAAAGAAACTTTTTTAATAAAGCCAGCAAAACGGAAAATGATTATAAAAAAACAATTACTTTTGTATCCTAACAAAGGAAATGGTGTCTTCCTACCTGAACCGCTCATCTTTTTGAGCTAATGGCGCCTACAAATTGTGATATTATCTGGTAATATTCAAATTATAATTTGTAGGATGAAAAAGCCAAAAACTTTATTTGAACATTCTTTTATTGTCTCTTATCTTTTTAAATGGACCTTCCTGGTTATACCTGTCTCTCTCACAGTAGGCTCCCTGGTGGCGCTTTTTTTATGGTTACTGGAAACTGCCATTCAGGTAAGGTTCGTCCATCCCTGGCTTTTGTTTCTCTTGCCCCTGGCAGGGATCTTGATTCATGTGCTCTACAAGTTATGGGGTAAGAATGCGGAAGGAGGCAATAACCTGATAATGGATGAGATCCATGAACCGGGGGGTGGGGTGCCGTTCAGGATGGCGCCTTTGGTATTATTGACCACCGTGATTACTCATCTGTTTGGCGGCTCCGCAGGCAGAGAAGGTACTGCGGTACAAATTGGCGGCAGCCTCGCTCAGTTCTTTGCGCGGAAGTTTAAATTGTCACAGGAAGATGTAAAAACACTGCTCATGACCGGTATAGCAGCAGGGTTTGGTGCTGTTTTTGGGACACCCGTAACTGGTGCTGTTTTTGCCCTTGAAGTGCTGGCCCTTGGCAGTATAAAAGGCGACGCATTGATGCCTTGTTTTATGGCGAGTGTACTGGCTGATATGGTTTGCAGTGCCTGGGGCATCCACCATATGCAATATCATATTAATTTTAACAGCAGGGAGACGAACCACCTTCTTTTTTCCCATTTTAACTTTGTCCTGGTTATCAAAGCCATCCTGGCCGGTGCAGTATTCGGACTGGCAGGATATTTGTTTGCCGAACTGTCTCATACCATTAAAAATTACAGCAACAGGTGGATAAAAACCAAATGGTTGATTCCCGCTACCGGCGGATTGATCATCATAGCTTTTACGTTTATATTAGGCACACAGGACTATTTGAGCCTGGGTGTAACCAATGCCAGCCCGGGTGCCGTTTCCATTGTTTCCTGTTTTTATGCAGGAGGCGCCACTAACTTCAGCTGGTTATGGAAGTTACTGTTTACCGCCATCACGCTTGGAACCGGGTTTAAAGGCGGTGAAGTGACGCCACTGTTTTTTATTGGTGCCGCGCTGGGCAATACGATTGCCGTGATTACCGGTGCACCCGTTGACCTGATGGCAGGCCTTGGGTTTATAGCTGTGTTTGCCGGCGCCACCAATACACCCATTGCCTGTACGATTATGGGTGTGGAGTTATTTGGCGGAGACAATATACTTTATTACGCGGTGGCGTGTTTTACTGCTTATTATTTTAGCGGGCATTCGGGCATTTACCAGGCGCAAAGAATCGGTGTGTCTAAGGCGACCGGCCTAAATCATCACACCAGCAAAACGTTACATGATGTACGGGAAGAGCGCATCAGGATCAGGAAACAATGGTATAAAAAATTATTTTTCAGGCGCCAGAGTTGAATATTTATCCCGACAAGGCATCACAAATTATTTAAGCTTTATAGGACGGCGGCTGGTTTAACAGCAGCCAGTAAAAGCCCAGGTTTTTTATGGCTTCGGCAAAACTTTCAAAATTCACCGGCTTAACGATATAACTGTTGGCGCCCAGTTCATGACATTTTTGTATATCTAGATCTTCTTTGGATGAAGTAAGAATTACAACCGGTATGGATTGTGTGCGCGGATCTTCTTTTATGCGCTTCAACACCTCGATGCCGCTTACTTTGGGCAGTTTTAGATCAAGCAGCACAATCCGGGGACGTTGTGCATGGTCCGGCTGACCGGCAAATTTTCCGGTTGAAAAAATAAAATCAATTGCTTCAGCGCCATCCTGTACATGAACAAGGTTATTGGCCATCTTGTTTTTTTTGAGCTGACGGATAGTAAGCTCCGCATCATTGGGGTTGTCTTCTACCAGTAACAGGTCTACCCGGGTTTGGTCCATAGTATATTTTTTTTAAAGGGTTCTATTAAAACCGGTCTCAAATACTGTTATGTATGTTCAAATATAGAACACACTAAGCAATGGCAATACATATTTACAAATATTGCACCGCATATTGTAATGTGGCAGGTCAGGAATTGCGGGAGCAATGATCCGAAAATATAGAATAGCAGACGGCGGCATTAATCTACCGGACGATACTTATAAGCACGGTATCCAGCAGGATGTTCCCTGGGAACAATTCGAGGGTAGAAGAAAGCTGGTATAAATGCGTTCCGTAGACAAGTTTGGTGCCCCCGGCTTCAAAAACCGATGCGTGCCTATTGTGTTACATAAAGTCCAAAAAAAATGATTATAGAGCAAAGTGCATCCGTCAATATTAACTTGTCTGTATTGCATTAACAGGTTTTATTGATTGTTTACCGGTAACAGCGAAAAAAACACAACTTTAAATAACAGCAAAACAACCGACATGTTAAAATATTTGTCTACCATCGGACTCCTGTTTCTTTCCAATGCTTTTATGACCATGGCCTGGTACGGGCATTTGAAGATTTTTGGCAAGAACGGTCATCAGGTGGCACTCTGGCTGATCATATTGTTTAGCTGGGGGCTTGCTTTTTTTGAATATTGCTTCCAGGTACCCGCCAACAGGATTGGTTTTGCCGGTAACGGTGGACCGTTTACCCTCGTGCAGCTAAAAGTAATTCAGGAAGTGATCACACTGATTGTCTTCATGGTTTTTTCGTTGGTATTTTTCAAGAATGTACAGTTTACCATCAACCATATCATCGGCTTTTGCTTTTTGGTGGTGGCGGTTTATTTTATTTTTAAAAAATAGGCTTTTCGCCGGGCCTGCTCTTTGGCCGTAAGGGTTAGCCGATTTTTGATTTTTTGCAGGTAAGGCAACTATTTTATCATTTGCCAGGTACAAAGCCAGGGGAGTTGGCTAAAAAAAACCCTACGGGCCGAAGCGAGTAGGGTCAGCAGCTTTACACAGATGTTGGAAAATAAATGAACAGAACGCAGCTGATAAAACCGGCGCAGCCGATCCTTGTCACACTGTTACTACGTTTAGGCGTTCCTGTTAATACAATTAAGGTCTTCAAAAGCAATTTCAAGTCGTTTGGAAAAACTTTCCTCGGCCTTGCGCAGCCATACGCGCGGATCATAATACTTTTTATTGGGTTTCTCTTTGCCATCCGGGTTGCCCAATTGGCCTTGCAGGAAAGCTTCATTCTTTTTATAATATCCCAGGATACCTTCCCAAAAAGCCCATTGCAGATCAGTATCGATATTCATTTTAATGGCGCCATACCCGATGGCTTCTCGTATCTGGTGTTGGGGGGAACCGCTTCCACCATGAAATACAAAATAAACGGGTTTAGGACCTGTTTTTAATTCTTTTTCAATAAAGTCCTGGCTGTTTTTCAGGATGATTGGCCGAAGCTCAACATTACCCGGGCTGTATACGCCATGTACATTACCAAAAGCGGCTGCTACGGAAAACAATCTTCCCACTTTGCTTAATTCAGTATAAGCATAGGCTACGTGTTGGGGTTGGGTATACAATTTGTCATTTTCAATACCGCTGTTGTCCACGCCGTCTTCTTCTCCACCGGTAACGCCCAGTTCTATTTCAATGGCCATGCCCAGGGGCTTCATGCGTTTAAAAAATTCAACGGAACTGTGTATATTTTCTTCAATGGGTTCTTCTGAAAGGTCGAGCATATGAGAACTGAACAGGGGGCGTCCTTTTTCCTTGTAAAATTGTTCACCGGCATCAATTAAACCGCTTACCCAGGGCAGCCATTTTTTGGCGGCATGATCCGTATGAACTATCACGGGTACGCCATAATATTTTGCTACGTTATGGATATGCAGTGCTCCTGAAACACCGCCTGAAATATTGGCCTGCAGCTTGTCGTTGGGCATGCCTTTTCCGGCAATGAACTGGGCACCGCCGTTGGAGAATTGTATAATTACGGGTGAATTTACCTTAGCGGCTGTTTCCAGCGTAGCATTAATATTGTCGGTGCCAATGGTATTGACTGCCGGTAGTGCAAATTGGTTTTCTTTTGCGTCCTTGTAAAGTGCTTCCAGCTCATCGCCGAATAATACTCCTGGTTTGTACTTTTTCATGTTTTTAGTAACTTGCCGTTTTTGTTATTGATGAATTTGTTTGTTAAAAGAGCGCAAGCAACCCTAAATGCACCGCTAAGATAAGAGTAGTTTCCCATTTTTTGTAATTCCATGTTTTGTTGTCCTGTTTTGTTTGCCCAGGTCGGCGGTATTGAAATGGGCAACCGTATGAATTTGAAGTCGATCGTTTGCGGGCTGGTTGTTTGTTTTAATCCTCGAAGCGGCTTTGTATTTTAGGTATGAGCAGCAGATTTTTCTGTAGGGTTTGTTTCAGATTTCTTTTGAGCAATTGTCCCATGTTCCGGCATTTAGAAAATGCAGGATTGTTTCCATAAGACTGGCCCAGTTCTGTTTTTAACTGGTTTAGTTTACCGGGAGTAGAGATCTCATCTTTAGACATAATATCCAGTAATTCTTTAATGCGGTAACGGGCCGAAGCAAGGCGGAAAGTCATAAGGGTGCGTTCTTCCGTCTGGTATTGTGCAATGGAATCTTTGTTAAGGTGTTTCAGTGAGAGTTCAACAAAGGCCTGGTTCTCTTTAAAAAACTGGGGCAGGTACAGGTTTTTCCGGCCTTCGTAAGATTGCTGGTCAAAATCAATACAACGGATACGGTATTGGTAGTCTTCAATATCGGGGGTAATGTCTACCACAAAATTATAACTACGCATATCGCCCAGCAGCCGTACAAAACAGCGTTCATTGAACTTTACAAACTCTTTGGCAAGCCTTATTTTATTGGTATCGGGAGCATCCATGTATTGTTTAATAAAAGCATCGCCGGGTATGCCGGGGATATGTTCTTCTACCAGGGTATTGTTTTGCGTAAAGAAGGTAATGCGGTTGGGTGAAAGGACATGTTCCAGTTCAAGACCGTAAATTCTGGATGCGTCTGCTATTTTTATATAATAGTGGTCGTAGTTGTCGTTAAATTTATTAACGATGCGAATGCGGAACGGGTGAGAATTACCAAAGCTGCAGTAGTCAACACGGGCCACATCCAGGTGTTTGGTGAAGGTGAGATCGCCTTCGGTTTTTAGGATGGCATAGATCTTTACGAGCCCGTCTCGTATATAGTTCCATTGCCGCATATCATAACTAACGCTTTCCCACAGGGTATCTTTTCCGTTTTTATCCAAGATGGGCACGGAGTAGGTATAGTGGAGTAAATCGCGGTAGGCAACGGGTAATTTTACTTCACGGCCATGCTGTTTCAGATAGGCACGCAGGGGTTCTATAACCGGGTACATCGGTTTTTTGCGAGAGGGCCTGTTTAGTTCATTCCCCAAAAATGCATCTGCCTGGTCTTCAAAACGCATCATTATTAGTATTTAGGCTGCTTTCCGGAACATCCGGTAAAAGCAAGTTAATAGAAAAAATCATTCCGTAACGGCGAAACCGGCTGTGGCGTCAGGTGCCGGCAGCCATCCTCAATGACTTAAAATAGGCCGGGGCCTGTAATAACCGCTGCCATACCAGCTAAACATTTCGCCATCGGCCAGCAATATATTTGTTGATGGCAGCCGGGCCTGCCATTCTTTTACATGGGTTTGTTTAAATGGAAAGGGTTCCGAAGAAAGCAGGAGCAACCGGCAGTTGTGTTCCCCGATTTCTTCGGGAATGACTATCGGATAGCGTTGACGGTCTTTAAAAATATTGTTGAAGCCTGCGCCGTCAAGCATATCATGTATAAACGTGTCGCTTCCTACTGTTATATAAGGTTTTTGCCAGACCAGGTAAGCCGTTCTCAGGATATTTTGCCGGACCGGCAATTGTTTGAAACCGGTTTTTATTTCTTCAACCTGGGTCTGCGCCTGCGCTGCCCTGCGGGTTAGCGTTCCGGCCAAATCAATCATATCCAGGGCCTGCACAAGGTTGCCGATATCGCTTACCCATATCGGGTAGTAGGTTGCCAGTTCCCGCACCTGCTCTTCTGTATGCTCTCTTTGTTGGCAATAATAAGATCCGGCCGGAGGGCTTTTACCCGGTCAATATGGATGGATTTTGTTCCGCCCACCCTTGTTTTGCTGCGGAACCAATGCGGGGGATGTAGACAGAAATTGGTGATACCCACTACTTCGTTTTCCAGACCCAGGTAGTACACCATTTCGGTTTGTGATGGCACCAGCGACACAATTCGTGCTGGTGGAGCGCTAAGGATGGTGGTTAAACCCGTTTGGCCTGTAAATATTGGCATTGCCGGCTGATTTGCCGCAAATTAAACTTTTGACTGTGACGGGGATGATTTTGTGCGGATGCGATAAAAGCCAATACAAAAAGGCTGAGAACTCGTTTGCCTCCTGCTAAATATATATTCAGCAGGAGGGTACTGGAGATTAAAAGGATTGTTTTTCAGTGATAATGGATATCGGTTTTCTTAGGATATGGTTGCCTCTTTTTCAAGGAAGCAGGTTTTTCTTTTGGATATGGATGGCATTCTAAAGGGGTATTGGATCTTAGGATATTTTGAATACTGGATTTTAAAATAAAGAAAGTTGACTGATACTGGATTTTTACTGGATTTTCTTAGGTATTGGTATTGGATATTGAATTATTTGGTTTGGATTTTAAGGATATTGGATTCAAATACCAATCAACTTCTGATACAAAGATAGATACCACGAATAGGGTATACAAGAGCGGTTTTAACCGATCTTTAATCTACGGTATTTAACCGTTTTATAGTGTAATACACATTTTACAATAGTAAAGTTACGACAGTCAAACAAGGACATTTACGGAACAAAAAATCCTGATTCTGCTATAAACGGGTATGGATGGGCCTTTCGTCATATTGGTATTTTTTTTATATCAATTATATTTTATTTACTAAGTGCATTTAGCACGTCGTATTTAGTCACAATATGGTAGTTTCCTGTATCGTCTTTGCTTAAAACGGCCCCGTTTTCCTTGTTTATAAGGGTGCTTAATTTTTCTACCGGGGTGGTAAATTCCACCAGCGGAAAGGCGGGTTCAATAACGGATGAAACAGTGGCGTTTTTTATATCGGGGTTGGAGAAGACTTTCTGGAACAAGCCGCTTTCACTGATGGATCCCCTGATTGTTTCATGTTCTATAACGGGCAGGTGTTCAATATCAAATTTTTTCATGAGTGCCACGGCTTCCGACACCGTATGGCCAGGTTCCACATATACCAGTTTTTGGCTGTTTGCCCGCCCGTTCACAATGTCTTTAAATGTTTTTACATCCAGGAATCCCCGTTCCATCATCCATTGGTCATTATAGATTTTTGCCACATAGCGGCTTCCATGATCATGAAAGATCAGCACTACTACATCATCTTTTTTCAATTGTTCTTTCAATTGCATCATTCCCTGCAAGCAACTGCCGGCGCTGTAGCCGCAAAACAGTCCTTCTTCTTTTGCAATGCGCCTGGCCATTACGGCGCCGTCTTTATCGGTTACTTTTGTAAACTGGTCTATGTACCGCATATCATAGTTGGCGGGCACAAAATCTTCACCAAAACCTTCGCTTATGTAAGGGTATACTTCTTTTTGATCTTCTTCGCCTGTTTCAAAATATTTTTTTAGCAGGGAGCCATAACTATCAACGGCCCACACCCTGATATCCGGATTTTTTTCTTTTAAATATTTGCCGGTGCCTACAATGGTGCCGCCCGTACCGGTAGCCACCACCAGGTGTGTTACCTTACCACCGGTTTGTTCCCATATTTCGGGACCGGTTTGTTCATAGTGCGCATCGCGGTTGGCAAGGTTATCGTACTGGTTTACATACCATGAATTGGGCACTTCGGTTGCCAGTCTTTTTGATACGGAATAGTAGGATCGGGGATCATTGGGTTCCACATTGGTAGGACAAACAATCACCTCTGCGCCCACCGCTTTCAGGATATCCGCTTTTTCTTTTGATTGTTTATCCGTGGTAGTGAAAATACATTTATAGCCTTTTACGCAGGCGGCTAGCGCCAGGCCCATACCGGTATTACCGCTGGTACCTTCAATAATGGTACCGCCGGGTTTTATTTTGCCTTCTTGTTCGGCCACTTCCAGCATCTTCAACGCCATGCGATCCTTGATGGAATTGCCGGGGTTGAAATATTCAACCTTGGCAAGCACCGTGCAGGGGAGCTCCTTTGTTATTTTGTTGAGCCGTATCAGCGGCGTATGGCCAATTGTCTCCAGAATGTTATTCTTAATATCCATAGGCGCGAAATTAGTATTTTAAGGTGAGCATAGAATTGGGAATTCGTAATTTGTGGGTGTCTTTGATTGGCTGGAAAACCAAACATGATCTTCTTAGTATAACATGATGAACGTGTATTTTGTGAGCGGGCTGGCGGCAGACAGCCGGGTGTTTAAAAATATCCGGCTACCAGTGCACTGTGTTCCGGTATTTTTGGAATGGATAGCACCATTAAAAAGCGAGTCGCTGCGTGCATATGCCATCCGGCTGGCCGCAGGTATTGATGTCAGCAAACCCTTTGCCATCATTGGTTTGTCAATGGGTGGTATGATAGCGGCAGAGATTGCCCGTTTACACAAACCCGTAGCGGTTATTTTAATATCCAGCGTTCCCAATTCAAAACAATTGCCTTTTTATTTTAAAGCGGCTGGTGTACTACGGCTCAACAAACTGGTTCCGGTAGTCTTGGTTAAATCAGCGGCGCGTTTTAAGCGCGTTTTTACCACGGAAACGGCGGAAGACAAGGAAGTACTGCGCAGTATCATACGCGAGAGTGATAACCGGTTTATCAACTGGGCCATGGGCGCCATATTGAAATGGAAAAGCGAGGAACTGCAAGTGCCCTATATACACATACATGGTACCAGGGATGAAGTGTTGCCCATCCGGTTTACAAAACCCACCCATATTATTGACAAAGCCGGGCATTTGATGGTGATGAACCGGGCCCGGGATATCAATGCCATTTTGGAACAGGTACTTGGGGATTTCTGATTTAAGGATTTCTGATTTTGAGATTTATTGTATGCACCGGCATCTTGACGAAATCCCAAAATCTATCAATCACCATTGTGGTGAGAATTTTTCTTAGCGCCGTTTCGCGGTCTGCCTCAAAGCCGGCAGGGCTTCGTACCCGCAACGCCGCTGCGTTTTCCTTTGGCGCTATAACTCAGCTGCAACCAGCATTCTGCCATTCCTTTGGATCAACTTTAGAATAAAGCTAACGGAAACCGCAGCTTAATCAATACACCTAAAAATAAAAGAGCGTTGACAATACGAGGCGGCATATGCAGGTACTGATGTCTGTTTTCATGAAGCCAAGCCTTTGCATTGCTTTATACCTTAAAACAGCTGCCAGACTGAATATCAAAGTATCTATCATTTTTTCCCCGGACAGTAATGATCTATCAATTCCACAATCAGCAATTTCCTTACATTTGCTGCCCGTTTTAAATGTACCGTACACAACCATGGAGTTAAAATATATTCAGCAGATAGCAGGAAAATTAAGCCTCGGCGTTAAACAGGTGATCAGCGTTTATGATTTGCAGTTGGGCGGCGCCACCATTCCTTTTATGGCCCGTTACCGTAAAGAAGCCACTGGTAATTTAGACGAGGTGGTGATTGGTAGCGTGGTAGAAGAAATAAAATATTTTACCGAGCTGGATAAGCGGAAAGAAACCGTTATCAAAACCATTGAGGCTTTGGGCAAATGCACGCCGGAGTTAAAACAACGTATTGAAGATTGTTACGATGCTACTGTGCTGGAAGATATTTATCTTCCCTATAAACCCAAACGAAAAACAAAAGCAACACAGGCCATGGAAAAGGGGCTGGAGCCGCTGGCCGCGCTTATTTTTAAACAGGGTGCGGAAGATCCGCTTGCAGCAGCGGCGGCCTATGTCAAAGAAGATGTAAAAGATACCAAAAATGCTTTACAGGGTGCCCGTGATATTATTGCCGAATGGATTAGCGAACATGAACAATCCAGAAACAAGATCCGGCAACTGTTTACACAAGACGCTGTTTTGTATTCAAGGGTACTGACTTCTAAAAAAGAAGAGGAAGCCGCGCAGAAATACCGGGATTATTTTGAATTCAGCGAGCCTTTGTCGCAAAGCCCCTCTCACCGGGTACTGGCCATCCGCCGAGGGGAGAAAGAAGGATTTTTGATCATGGATATTAATATTGATCGGCAAAAAGCGATCGCTGAGTTGGACCGGATTTTTGTTAATGCCGGCAACGCCTGTGGTACGGAGGTAAAAAAAGCGATGGAAGACAGTTATGATCGCCTGTTAAAATCTTCCATAGAAAACGAATTTCGCCTGTTGGGAAAAAATAAGGCTGATGAAGAAGCCATCCAGGTGTTTACAGAAAACCTGCGCCAGCTATTGCTGGCCTCACCCCTGGGTTCCAAACGGATATTAGCGCTGGACCCCGGTTTTCGCACCGGTTGCAAACTGGTTTGCCTGGATGAACAGGGGAACCTGCTGCATAATTCGACCATATATACCCTGTCTGAACACCAGGTGCGGGAAGCGGTAACGGAACTAAAATACCTGGTAAACAAGTATGATATCGAAGCTATTGGTATTGGCAACGGTACTGCCGGCCGCGAAACGGAACAATTGGTGCGCGGTATCGATTTTGGAAAACACATTAGCGTATTCCAGGTAAATGAAAGCGGGGCCTCTATTTATTCGGCTTCGGAACTGGCCCGGGAAGAATTTCCCGAACAGGATGTAACCGTGCGCGGCGCCATCAGCATTGGCCGGCGTTTGCTTGACCCGCTGAGCGAACTGGTAAAGATTGATGCCAAATCAATAGGTGTAGGTCAATACCAGCATGATGTAAACCAGGCCAAATTAAAAGAAGGGCTGAACCGGGTAGTGGAAAGTGCGGTGAATTTTGTGGGTGTAAACCTGAATACGGCATCCCGGCATTTATTGGTATATGTGTCCGGGTTAAGCAGCACACTGGCCAGGAATATTGTTGAATACCGTTCAAAAAACGGTGCGTTTAAAAGCAGGGCCGAACTAAAAAATGTTCCATTGATGGGACCCAGGAGTTTTGAGCAGTGCGCCGGTTTTCTGCGGATACCGGGTGCGGAAAACATACTGGACAACTCTTCTGTGCATCCAGAGAGTTATCACGTGGTGGAAACCATGGCAAAAGACCTGCAGGCATCGCTGGAAGACCTGGTAAAACAATCCGAACTACGCAAAAAGATAAATAAGAAACAATATGTCTCCGAGACCATTGGCGAGTTTACCATAAATGATATACTAAAGGAACTGGAAAAACCTGGGCGCGACCCGCGCAGTCAGATAGAGGAATTTACTTTTGACAATACCATAAAGACCATTGAAGATGTAAAAGTGGGGATGCAGGTGCCAGGACTGGTAACCAATATAACCAATTTCGGGGCCTTTGTAGACATTGGCGTAAAACAGGACGGACTGGTGCATATCTCCCAGCTCAGCAATGGCTATATAACTGACCCCAACCAGGTGGTAAAACTGCAGCAAAGAGTAATGGTAACGGTTACCGAGGTAGATGTGGCCAGGAAACGCATTGCCCTAACCATGAAAACAAACGGTGGAGGCGCGGCGCGGCCGGCGGCCAGTGCGGAAAAAAAGACCAATACCAGTTCTCCCGTGCATAAACAGGGAAAAGGAAACGAAGCGCCGCTGAACCCCTTCCAGGCAAAGCTGGCCGAGTTGAAAAAGAAATTCGATTAGGGCTTCTCTTTAGAAACCCCGGCCTTTTGAAATAAAACAAGACAGCCCTTCCTGAAGAATCTGGCAGGGGTTACCGGACGATCCTGGCAATGGCCAGAACAGATTCTTGAAAATGAGTTATGGAGGCAGGCGAAACAGCGGCTTCATCAGGCATTTTTTTCCTGGAAACCTTTTCTTTTTTTGCCAAGCCACATATCCAGCAGCATAAGGCCCAGCACCACGTTTATAAGCATAAAAATGGTGGTAAATGTATTGTTGAAGAATTTACTGAAGTCTATTTTACGAAGGTTGTATGTAGAGAGTAGACCGGTGGTCGTTTCATCGCCGCCAGACCAGTTCAGCTGTCCCAGACCATAGATAAGCATGCCTAAAATCATTACCAGGAAGAACAGGCCAATGCCGTAAATAATTTTCTTATTGATATAGGTTGTTGCGGCAGGGGTAATCTGGTGAAGGCCTATCTCTTCCATTACGTTTTGCGAAAAACGCATAGACGGCTCCTCCAGTTCCAGGGAGGAATGCAGAAGCTGATGTATGTTTAGCAATTCCTGGTGTCTGGTGCACCAGGCTTCCTGGGTGGCAATCAATTGCTCCACAAAGGTGTTTTCCGTCGCATTACCGCCACCATCTATATAGTTCCATAAGCGGTCTTCCATATTTTGTTCCATTGTATGCCTCCTTGCTGATAAATTTAATATTATAAACCGAATTGCATTTATATCGGCAACGGTTGACCCCGGTAGCGCGTGCCGTTGCCCAAAGTTTTGCCGTACAAGTGAGTGACACAACAATGCTGCCCAAAGCGCTCCTGCCGGTTACACCAGATCCCTTACTTCCGAAGCAAAATGCTTTTCCATTTTTTCCTTTAGCCGTCGCCTTGCCCGGTGCAGTTTTACTTTTACCGTATTGGGTTCCATGCCCAGTATGGCCCCTATTTCATCCAGTCGCTGTTCACCTTTGTAAAACAACGTGATGATCTTTGCATCGTCGTCGCTCAGTAACCCGATAGCCCGGTTTACCATGGCGATTTTTGATTTCTGTTCTACCTGGTTGGCCCGCAGACCGCCGTCTATATTGTCCGCCACGGCAAAAATTTTTTCGTCGTCAAGTGAAGCTGTCTGCAATCTTTTCTTTCTTAAAAACGTGATGCAGCTGGTATTCACAATGGTGTACAGCCAGGTGCTGAATTTTGCGTCGCCCCTGAAATCTGAGAGGCAGCGGTAAGTCTTTACAAAAATGTCCTGGGCAATTTCTTCGGCATCTTCGCGGTTGCTGGTATAACGCAGGCAAATGGTAAAAACAAAATTTTGGTATCTTTTTACCAGTTCAGCATAAGCCTGTTTATTGCCCTGTAAAACAGCGCCGATTATATCTTTATCGGTTAGCCCGGTTTTCATGTGCTGGTTATATGACTAATGATTATGCGGAAAGGTTACAGGTTAAAAAAGGGTAGGATCCGTTAAGGGATCAGGGGAGCATATTTATACAGCGAAATAAGCATGATTGCAGGGCCGCGGCAAAGGTAAACAGCCCGAACCACCCTTTGCCGGTGTAAAACCGGGTTTTTTGCCGGTGAACCGTAACCTGCCGGTAAATGTGGTAGTCATAGTTGTTGTAAGTTCTTTGAGTGCGTTTGTAAGCAGGCATCTCAGGCTTGCCGCGGGACCAAAAAAATATTCCGGAAGGCTGTAACCGGAGCAAGAAACCGGTAGTCTCAAACAGTACAAACACAACAATACTAGAAATAAATAAAAATTAATTTTATGTACAATGAAGGCATTTTAGTACCCATCGTATTATTTATAACGCTTTTTGGCGGCGGGTTTGCCATGATATTTGGTATTGTTTATCTCACCAAAAGGGAAAACCTGGCAATGATTGAGAAGGGGTTAAACCCTAAAGAATTTGCCAACCGGCCGGCTCCTTATAAAAACCTGAAATGGGGTTTGTTGTTGATTGGATCGGGCATTGGCTTAACTCTCGCTTATTTTATTACCCAGTATATGCTGCATGATTATGAAAATCCGGGGCTTTGGATATCGCTGACAGCGATTGGCGGTGGTCTTGGGTTGGTGGGTTCTTATAAAGTGGAGAAAAAGGAATTCTGGGAAAAAAACGCCGGTAATAGGACTAACCAGTAGACTTCTATACATTCAATTGTATTCTTTATTAAAGCACTCTTTGGGTGCTTTTTTTTGGCGGTGACCATGCTTTCGGTCCGGTGTTGTTGAGCGTTATTTG
>JBDTVE010000182.1:0-28717 GCA_040007355.1 Bacteroidota bacterium
GTATTTTCTTCCCGCACTGATAATTTTTATCCCCGCTGGCAACGGACCCAGCTGTTGATTAAATGTTGCCGGTGCGTGAAGGGTTAGCAGGGTATCGCCTTCTTTGATGGCAAGTTACGTGCAATGGAGAGTGACATGGAGCAATTTTTCAAATAAAGATAACCAGGAAATGAAAAAAATGTATTGAATATTGCGGTTTATGCAGGCTGGTATATGATCCAGGTTCTCACTTTTTTAGTTCCGTGTATTCGGTGCAGCCGCATCAACTTAACGGTTTTTTCCCAGCCGCCTTTTTTCCCCTAACTTAAACCCTTAAACCAAAACCGAATGTCCAGTTCGCTGTTCCGTAGAAAAAAGATTTCTTCCATATTGGCGGAGGAGCCAAGTGACAGTCATAGTGCCGGCAGCCTGAAGCGCGTGTTAACCCTGCGCGATCTCACTTTTTTTGGCATAGCAGCCATCCTGGGTGCGGGAAGTTTTAGCAGCCTGGGCGGAGCCGTTTTTCGCGGGGGACCCGGGGTGGTCCTGCTGTTTGTAATTACAGCGGTGGCCTGTGCATTTACTGCATTTTGTTATTCTGAATTTGCCAGCCGGATACCCGTTGCCGGTAGCGCCTATACATACGCGTATGCTTCCTTTGGCGAATTATTTGCCTGGGTAATAGGCTGGGCGCTGATTATGGAATATTCCATTGGTAATATTTATGTGGCGTATAGCTGGAGCGATTATTTCACCAGTTTCCTGGGGAAAATAAATATCCACCTGCCCGAATATTTGTCTACCAGTTATTTGGAGGTAAAAAATGCATTGGCCAGCGGCAGTACCGCCGGCAATGTGCTGGAAGCCTGGAACACGGCACCGGTAATTGGAGGTCTGCATATTATTTTTGATTTGCCCGCCCTTATCATTAACCTGCTGATTACCTACCTGGTGTACCGGGGCATCCGGGAAAGCCGCAATTTTAGCAACGTAATGGTGGTATTGAAACTGGTTGTAGTAGGCCTGGTAATTGTAGTGGGAGGGTATATCGTTTTTGCAAACGGGCTAAGCATTAACTGGAAGCCAGCCAATGATGCCGGCATTCATTCCTTTATGCCCAATGGTTTTGGGGGTGTAATGGGCGCCGTTAGCAGCGTATTTTTTGCCTATATCGGGTTTGATGCAGTGAGCGTACTGGCGGAAGAAAGCAAGAACCCCCAGCGGGATTTGCCCAGGGGAATGATACTTTCGCTGGTTATCTGTACCGTCGTATATATATTATTGTCTCTGGTGCTAACCGGTGCAGTTAATTACCGAAATTTTGAAGGAGTGGGAGACCCCCTTGCATTTATTTTTGAAAAACAAAACCTGGATGTAAGCTGGATGCAGTTTTTTGTCTCCATTGCAGCCGTCATTGCCATGACAAGCGTGTTACTGGTATTTCAAATGGGGCAACCACGTATATGGATGAGCATGAGCCGCGATGGCCTCCTGCCCTCCGCGTTTCAAAAAATTCATCCCCGGTTCAAGACACCTTCTTTTGCAACCATCATAACAGGGCTGGTAGTGGGCATCCCCATTTTATTTACCGATAAAACCTTTGTGTTGGATTTTACCAGCATTGCTACCCTGTTTGCATTTGTGCTTGTTTGCGGAGGCGTGCTCCTGATTCCGAAAAAAGAAAAACAACCCGGCAAATTTCATATACCCTACATCAACGGGCAATTCTTTTTTCCTGCTATTATTGTTGCCGCCCTGGTCACAGTCTCTCTGTTCAACCCGTCTTACCTGCAGGAATTGTTTCGGTTTTCGCTAACGGCCGTTGAAACAAAAGCGGCAACGGCCGGCATCAGCCCGGAAAAACCGGCACTGGTCAAAAATGCAATAGACAATGCCGCACTGGCGAAAGAAACCCTTCAAACCTCCACCATCATTTTCTGGATCGTTTGTATGGCTATGAGTATACTGGCTTTTGTAAAAAAATATTCACTGATCCCCCTGCTGGGCCTGGGAACCTGTTTATACCTGCTTACCGGCATGACGGCAAAAAACTGGGCCTGGTTTTCCGGTTGGCTGCTCCTGGGGCTGGTGGTTTATTTTCTGTATGGATACCGTAAGAGTAAGTTGAATACCTGATCAACAATGCAGTGGGCGGGCGGATGCAGAACGGCAATACACCCGGTCAATACTATTTGTATCTGGAATGTCGGCAAAAACTGATTTCGTTTTATAGCAGGTAAACATTGTATTTTTGTATAGAAATTACATTGTAAAACTGATAATTTTCCGCTCCTGGCGGATGGGGTAGTATATGAAATTTGAAATTGGCGATAAGGTAACCATTTTGCATTCCAATGAAGATGGAGAAGTGGTAGACATTATCAATGATAAGATGGTGATGGTGGATGTTCGGGGTGTAAAATTTCCGGCATATACAGACCAGTTGGATTTTCCTTATTTCAAACAATTTACCCAGAAAAAAGACATCTTTGAAAAAAAGCCGAAAACCTATATTGACCAGATCCCCAGGGAAAGAAAAGTTACTTCTTCCATTAAACAACCTGCCGGCGTTTGGCTTATGTTCCTGCCCAAATTTGAAACGGATGAATTTGGAGACGAAATTGTTGACCTGTTAAAGGTACACCTGTTGAACGGTACGGAAACCGCGTATAATTTTGAGTATAAAGTGAACTACGCCGGTAAAACCGGTTTTGATTTGAAAAATGAATTGTTTTTGAACCAGGATTTTTACCTGCACGATATTCCATTTGATAATGTAAACGACAACCCTGTGTTTGCCTGCGAGTTTTCACTTTTAAGCCCAGATAAAGCAAAGGCAGCCTATTATGAAACTTCGTTAAAGCTGAAGGCACAGCAGCTCTTCAGGAAAATTGAAGAGATAAAACTGAAGGGTGAGCCTACATTTTCTTACAAACTGTTTGATGTATACCCCGCCGCGCAGCCGGCAGAGAAAACGGATGTCTCCCGTTTGTCTTCTGCCGGTTATAAAGTATACGAAGCCTCCAAAGCAAGACAGCATTTGCCAGCTGCCAGGTCGGTGGTGGATTTGCATATAGAAAAAATTACAGACGACTGGGAGCGCTTGGACAGTTTTGAAATGCTTACCCTGCAGTTAAAGGAATTTGAGACCTGGTTCGACCTGGCGGTAGCCCACCGGCAGGCTTCCATCATCTTTATTCATGGCCTTGGCACGGGCAGGCTACGCGATGAAGTGCATGAACAGCTCCGGCTGAAAAAAGAAGTAGAATATTTTGTCAATCGTTACCACCCGGCTTACGGGTACGGCGCCACGGAAGTATTTCTTCAATATTAGCCGGTAGTTGGTAGTCAAAAGTCCGGAGTCTGATGTCTATATGATTGGTTGCTTCTTAATTAAATAACTACCAGCTCATAAGCCGGATTCTGTTTCTAAACTATCATTTATCTGGCCCCGGCATTGCTGCCGGGATCTTGCTGCCTACCCTCCAGCATCGGGCGAACCGCCCTCAGGCGCTGGTTTACGTGGCATTACAGCATGCAAGGTTTACCCACACCGCACATTGCTGCACGGTATCGTAGGCTCTTACCCTACGTTTTCACCCTCATCGCGCCTGAGGCGCGACAGTTATTTTCTGTGGCACTATCTGTTGACGGCGCCTTCGCGTCGTCACCCGGCGCTTAACCGGTGCATTGTCCTTTGCTGTCCGGACTTTCCTATCCCATGTTGCCATAGGATCGATAGCTCGGCTGGTAGTTATTGCAAAGGTAGGGATAGATTAGTATTTAGTATGTAGTAGATAGATAACAGACCCGAGACTACGGACTACCGACTCCCCGCTAGCCTTTCCGGTATAGATTTCCAATATAACCGCCCGTTTCCATCATCCAGGCAATGCCCAGGTGAACCATGATGCCACCGCAAATGGACTGTGTTCTGTACGAAATAATGCCCAGCAGCATTCCCCCGAAAAATGAGGAGATACATTCAAACAGGGGTTTGCCAAAATGAATACTGCAATAAAAAACAGCCATCGGCAAAACTGCGTCCGCGCCAACATACCGCACAAATGCAAAAACCAGGAACCCGCGAAAAAAAAGTTCGATAGTAAAAAAATCGACCCCATAAGAAAACTCATACAAAAGTTTGTACCACCAGGGGTGTTTGGTGATCTGTTCAACAAAGGCTACCTGTTTTAATTTAGGGTACACGTGCAGGAAATCGGCCTGTGTGGAGGCAAAGGCTATCAGCGGTATCATTACCACCAGCATCAGCGCATAGGGATGCCAGTTAAAATTTTTGGTGGTAAGTCCCCAGAAGGAGGTTTGTGAGCGGTTCAGCCACCAGTATAAAAGCAGGGGAATAAGCACCAGCACCAACCGGGAAGGCAGGTTTATGATAATGGCAAAATAGCGGTTTCTTTCGCCGCCAAAAGCCGTTATCCATTCCGTTAACCCGCTAAAGCTTACTTTAAGGGCAAAGATGGCCGGAGCCAGCAGGAGCAACAGCCAGAAATGCACTGAACCCGCCATGGCGCGGTGCCGGGTAAACAACAATACGGAAAAAGGAATAACAAAGGCGATGGCATAAACGGTGTAAAAGCCAAGAAACTTTTCAAACCGGTTGTGAATCCCATAAAGCCATTTGGTTTCTATGCCGAACCGGTAATTAAGGGTTAAAAAAAAAGCCGCGAAGCAGGCGCAGAACAAAAGCAGCCATTTATCAACATTCCTGAAATAATCCTGGAGGTATGAGAAAATAAGATTCATGGGTTACGCATTGGCATTGCCCGTAAAAGATGTTTTCATTTTCAACATCAGGTCTGTTTCCACCATTTTGACGGCAGTGGCTATCATGTTTTTAAATGCTTTTGCCTGTGAAATACCGTGACCGATGATAACCGGTTTGGCAACGCCCAGTACGGGTGTGCCGCCATAATATTCAAAATTAAACCGGTCTAAAAACGCATGTTCAATTTGTTTGGCGCGGGTAATATCGTAGATGGATTCGGCCATTTTAAGAATAATATTGCCGGTAAAGCCTTCGCACACCATTACATCCGCTTTGTCAAAAAACAGGTCCCGGCCTTCCGCATTGCCGGTAAAATTGATCTGGCTGTTTTCTTTTAATAACGGATATGTAGCCTGGGCGAGAATATTCCCTTTTCCTTCTTCTTCGCCCACGTTTAGCAGACAGGTGCGGGGGTTTTCAATACCCAGTATGTGTTTGGCATATAGAGTGCCCAGTATAGCAAACTGGTTGAGGTGTTCGGGTTTGCAATCGGCATTTAAACCAACATCCAGCAGCAGGCCGGTTTGGCCGTTTTCCTTTGGAATAACCGTTGAAATGGCGGGGCGCAAAAGTCCTTCAATTACCTTGATGCTGAACATAGCGCCTACCAGCATGGCACCGGTATTGCCGGCGCTGATAAAAGCATCAATTTTATGCGTAGCCAGCCAATGAAAACCAACGGCAATGGACGATAGCGGCTTTTCTTTGAGCGCCCTGGTGGGGTGTTCCTGCATGGCAATTGACTGCGGGGCATGAATGATCTTTATTGCACCGGCATCAATGCCTTCCCGGCTCAGCAGGGGAGCAATCTGAGCCTCATCTCCAAATAAAAAAAGGGTAATGCTTGCAGTGTGTTCGGATAAATATAAACGGATGCCCTTTGCCGCCTCCAGCGGGGCAAAATCACCACCCATCATATCCAGACCGATATTCATAATAGCGGTAAAAAAAATTCCAGGATACAAAGGCTTACGTTAATACTAAACCGTTGAATGCCGGAATCTGGTAGTTTAAACAATTATTTTACAGGAGCCTGTTCTGCAACTACTTTTCCTTTGTAGTACAATTTACCTTCGCTTACATGCGCACGGTGGCGAACGTGTATCTCGCCGGTAGTGCTGTCTTTGCTTAACGTAATGGAACTTGCCGTGTAGTGTGTCCTGCGTTTTGCACTACGCTGCTGAGAATGTCGTCTTTTGGGATTTGGCATGGCTCAACTGTTTATTATTTCAAAAAATGTTTGTTAACTCGTTTATAAAGCTTACCGCTTAATTATCTAAATTCTTTTTTAAATCTTCCAGACCCTTCCAAATTGGATTGCTGCTGCTGTTTGATTCGCTTCCGCTTTCTTTCAGCATATTCAGCACTTCCCGATCGCAGAACAGGCTACCCATCTTTTCTTCGCTGCACATGCGCTGCATGGGTATGCTCAGGTTAATGAACTCGTAAATCCAGTCGGCAATATGCAGGTGGCTTTCTCCCCGCCCAATATAATACACATCTGGGTCTTCTTCCTGTTCATTCATCTGGTCCGGCTCCTCCGCCAGTTTTACCACCACCTTGAATTCATCCCAAAGATTCATAGGCAAAGTGGTGCTTCCGCAACGATCGCAAGTAAGTTCCAGCGACCCGCCAATTTCAAACTTTAACAGCATAAAACCGTTTTGTTTGTCGAGCGTCAATTTAATATTTGCCCTGCAATTACGGAAATCCTGCGCTTGGTAAGCCTCAAAGAACTTATCAGTTACCTGATACTGGTATTCATGAAAGCCCTGCTTCAAACCCACATATGCTATATCATAATCCCGGCGAGCCATGTCTACGAACTTTTAAAGGTTGGCAAAGGTAATGTAAAATAACCAAAAGCTGTATAAAAAGCGAAGATTTGCAGACCCTGGCAGGTTTTAGCAGGCCCGCCTACGGCTGGTGCTGAGCGCTGTTTACCAACAGCATCGGTGAATGCTGCCAATTCCTTTTTTTCGGGTTGCCGCTGGTGGCGCCGCCATTTGATATTTAATGCATTGAAAATGAAGAAACATTGAAACAGCTATTTTAATTTGATTTTAATAGCTTGTATTACAATTGTTTGGCGGTTGCAGGTTTAAATGCTGATCTTTATTTATTATTAACAAAATCAGGTTATGGAAGATGCAAGAATATTGCTGGTAGAAGATGAAAGGAAAATAGCGGATTCATTAAAAAAAGGGCTTTCGGAGAACCAATACGAGGTTGAAGTGGCCTATGACGGGTTGATGGGCAAAAAATTGTTTAATTCCCAGTCTTTCGACCTGGCCATACTGGATATTAACCTGCCGGGATTAAACGGCTATGAATTATGCAAGGAAATACGCAGTCATAACCAGCAAATCCCGGTTATGATGCTGACTGCGCTGAATGCCATCGACGATAAAATTGAAGGTTTTGACGCGGGTGCGGATGATTATGTCATTAAACCTTTTGATTTTAAGGAATTGCTGGTTAGGATAAGAGCCCTGTTAAAACGGCTCCGCCAAACCGTACCGGCGGGCAATGTGCTAAAAGTAGCGGACCTGGTCATGAACCTTGACAGCAAGGAGGTAACCAGGGACAGCAAAATAATACCGCTTACCGCCAAGGAATTCCAGTTGCTGGAATACCTGATCAAGAACAAGAACCGTGTGGTATCAAGGGCCGATATTGCACTGAATGTATGGGATATTGATTTTGATACCAAAACCAATGTAATAGATGTATATGTAACCTTTTTAAGGAAAAAACTCGACCGGGATTTTCCCAACAAATTAATACATACTCAGGTGGGTATGGGTTATATCCTGAAGGAATCCTGATATGAATATCCGGTTTAAAATAACATTGCTTTTTACCTTGCTTGTAATGGGCATTTTGTCGCTGATCAGTTATTCTGTTTACTATTTCACCGAACGCAGCCGGGAAGAAATATTTAAACAGCGTTTGCAAACGGGAGCCAACACCCGCGCCAACCTCTTTTTCATTCTGGGCGATAATAAGATCGATGTATTACATAAAATGGACAGTAGTTCCACATCCGGTATTGCGCAAAGGGGGTTGGTTATATACAACAGCAATAATCAGCTTGTATATGAGTACTACGGCAAAGGGATCAATTCACTGAAAATTACGCAACAGATGATCGCCAGCGTAAGGGAGCGTAAGAATAAGTTCTATAAAATGGGCGATCTGGATATATCCGCCCTCTACCACGAGTTTAACAAAAAGGGAATCGTTGTTTTTTATATTGGGAACGACGAGGATGGAAAAAGGCGTATCGCGGATTTGAAGAGAATCCTGCTGTCAAGCCTGCTGGCGGGGGTCATCATCACCATCATGGTGGGCTATGTTTTTTCTAATCAGCTGGTGCGGCCCATCAACCGGATTATAAAAGAAGTAAACGAAGTGTCGTTTAATAACCTGTCGGACCGCATTTATGGCGGCAAGGGCCAGGATGAATTGTCAAGGCTTGCCAATACTTTTAACAACCTGCTGAACCGCCTGCAGGAATCCATTACCATACAAAAAAGGTTTATCTCCAGCGCCTCGCATGAGCTCTCCACGCCCCTTACCTCCATCAGCAGCCAGTTGCAGGTTACTCTATACAAACAAAGAACCACCGAGGAATATCACAATGTTTTGTATTCTATCCAGGAAGATGTTGAACAAATGCGACAGCTGACAAAGAGCCTGCTTGATATTGCCAAAACCGGTTATGAGGGCGGTATAGAACTAAGTGAGGTGAGGATTGATGAGATTATGCTGAAGATAGTGGCCGATGTCAAAAAAATAAATGCCGCTTACAATGTTGACCTGGAATTTGGAGAGTTTCCCGATGATGACAGGAGTTGTTTAATCTACGGCAACCCGGATCTGTTGTACAGCGCCATCAAGAATATTACGGAAAACGCCTGCAAGTATTCTTACGACAACCAGGCATACCTGGCCCTCAATTTTGAAAACAAGGAAATTATTGTTGAAGTTAAAAACAACGGTGATGTAATACCACCTGAGGAAATTGAAAGTATTTTTCATCCTTTTTACCGGGGCCGAACGGCTGCGAAAACAAAGGGGTTTGGACTGGGGCTGAACCTCTCACAACGCATTATCGCCCTGCATAAAGGCCGTGTACAGGTGCAATCTGCCACGGTCACCGGCACCGTGTTTACCATTAGGTTTCCGTCATTAAACATCTATTAAAGAAATATTTAATGTGTTTTTAATTGATTTTATTCTTATCTCTTGAATTTATCATGCAGATTTGTAGAAGTAATTTTTTAGCAGGTTTGTAATTATTTCATAGGTTGGTTTTAGGTTGCATTTTGTCTTTGAAATGGATATATGTCAAACATATATCCTTTTTTTTAGGCCCCGCATCAATTTACAGCATAGCACCGCCCTGAACGCCGGATTACGCATACCATCAATGAGACCCGGCGGGATACACTGCGGCCCGCCGCGCCACCATTTTAGCCTTCCAAAACATTGAGAACCATGGATTATAGAAGATCCCCGAAATAAAGACTGCCAAAAGCTATGAGATACCGGATTTTATTGCAAGTTTTACATCGTCCAATCCCCCAATGAAAGACCTGCATCTGCAGGTTTTTTTATTTTTACCACAGGTGTCTTTATCAAGTTCAATCTCCCGAAGAAACCGTAACCCCTTTGTAAACTTGATAACATCGTACCATGAAACTCTTTATTTGCGTTGCATTTGCACTTGCCCTTTTTTCCAACCCTTCACTTGCCGGCTCCGGAAACCCTTCTAACATCGCTTTTCCGGCAGGTTTTATCGCATCATTAAAAGAATCCCGCCATTTGTTTGACCGCCCGGTTGCAAAGGTCTGTGCCTGCCAGGTACTCCGCGTTGTTTCTAAAAATGAAAAAGAAACCCTTATTGCCGTTTTTGCACAGGCAGTAAACAGCGGTGATATCTCTTTCAAATTTGCATCTGCCATGACCGTGCTGGAAAAAGAAAAAAAGCACCTGAAAGACTTGTTCTTTACCAAAATAAAAACAACGGAGAACCTGACGGCTGCCACGGAATGCAGCATGTTGTATAAAAATATCCAGGTAAAATATGCAGATATAAAACTGTATGATATACTGGATGCAGACGCGCTGAGCAATAGACTGGTTACGCAAAAATAACCAGTGGTATTCATTCAAATGGCAGTCAATCTTTGCTGCCCTAGTATTGCTCGCTGTCGTTGGGAAAATCGCTGCTTTTTACATCTTTGATATAATGTTGTACTGCTCCTGTTACGGAGCTAAAGAGGTCCAGATACTGCCGCAGGAAACGGGGTTTGAATTCGGTGTTGATGCCAAGCATATCGTGCATGACAAGCACTTGTCCATCGCAGTATTTACCGGCCCCAATGCCAATCGTAGGAATAGTTAGGCTGCTGGAAACTTCTTTGGCAAGCAGGGCGGGTATCTTTTCCAGTACAATGGCAAAACAGCCGGCCTCCTGCAGCAGCAAGGCATCCTTTTTTAATTTTTCCGCTTCCGCTTCTTCTTTTGCACGCACGGTATAGGTGCCGAATTTATAAATAGACTGTGGCGTTAATCCCAGATGCCCCATTACGGGTACGCCCGAGAGGATGATGCGTTTTACGGATTCCAGTATTTCCTCCCCGCCTTCCAGTTTGATGGAATGTGCACCGGTTTCCTTCATGATACGGATAGTGGAGTTCAGGGCTTCTTTTGAATTGCCCTGGTAGGCGCCAAAAGGAAGATCCACCACGATCAGGCATCGTTGCACACCCCGCACCACCGAAGATGCATGGTAAATCATCTGGTCAAGTGTAATGGGCAGCGTGGTCTCGTGTCCGGCCATTACATTGCTGGCCGAATCCCCCACCAGTATAATATCAATACCTGCAGCATCAAATATTTTGGCAAAGGAAAAATCATAAGCGGTGATCATGGAGATCTTCTCACCAGCCGTCTTCATCTTCTGCAGGGTATGGGTTGTTATTTTCTTTACTTCTGTATACGTTGACATGTACATTCATTTGTGTTGGAAATAAAAAATACGATCAGACAGCCATTTCTTTCATCCTTA
The DNA here is from genome assembly GCA_040007355.1 of Bacteroidota bacterium. Taxonomy (GTDB): domain Bacteria; phylum Bacteroidota; class Bacteroidia; order Chitinophagales; family Chitinophagaceae; genus JACMLD01. Next base: position 10,848 of record JBDTVE010000182.1, read on the forward strand.
CCTCTTCATAGAGCGTGTGCAAAAGTCCGTCGGCCAGGCCAATCTTTGGCACAAATATTTCTTCAATGGCGGCCCATCTCATTACGTTAATGTATATCTGCAGGGCGGGTAGTATCACATCGGCCCGGTCTTCACGCAGATTGTAGGTGCGCATGCGTTCGTACAGGGAAAAATTGCCCAGCTCTTTATAATAGTCCTTTAATAGTTCGAGCGGCAATGGCTTACCGTCCTTCTTTTTAGACATGGAAAAAACCTTGTTGATATTACCGCCGGTGCCGATGGCGATAACCTGTTTATAGCCTTTTACTTTTTCGCGGATATAATTTTTTATTTCATCCCAGTGTTTTTCTTCTACCTGGTTTTTAAGGAGGCGGATGGTGCCGATATTGAATGATTGCTTAAAAACAAGCTGGTTCTGGCTGAAAAAAGTAAGCTCGGTACTGCCACCGCCCACGTCTATATACAAATAAGAATGTTCTTTGTCCAGGCTTTCGGCCACATGGTTCTCATAAATAACGGATGCTTCTTCGTCGCCGCTGATAATCTTTATTTCTATACCGGTTTCTTCATTTACGCGGGTAACGATTCCGGCCGAGTTTACCGCATCGCGCATAGCCGAAGTGGCACATGCTTTTATATGTTTGACTTCGTAGACATCGATCAGGCATTTATAGGCCTTCATGGTTTGCACAATCATCTCCAGTTTTTCAGGCGATATCTCCTTTTTTTCAAAAACATCAAACCCCAGGCGAAGTGGCACACGCACCAGGTTCAGCTTATTAAAATCGGGTCTGCCCTCCCGGTTCCTTACCACATCTGATATCAGCAGCCGGGCTGCGTTGCTTCCAATGTCAATAGCTGCCAGTCTCAATGGTTATACATTTTATGAATGATAATTTTTCCGGTACACGCCCCATGCGTTTACAGATTGTCTGGTAATACAACCACCTGCGCAGCGGCTTCTTTTATTTCTGTTTCGGTTTGTATGCTTTTCACCGCGCTGTGCAGGTAATTATATAGTTCTACCTGCGAGCGTATCCGCTTCCCGTTTGTCTTTACATATCCGTTGCTTAGTTCGTTGTTCAAAATTCTGGCTTTCACATTAGCATTCAGCTGAATGTCCAGAATAGTTTTCAACACTTTCTTAATATCACCGCTAAAAATAGGACAGGTTACTTCTACGCGGTGATCAATATTACGCACCATCCAGTCGGCCGAAGAGATAAACACCCTTTCCTTTCCACCGTTGTTAAAAATAAATACCCTTGAATGCTCCAGGTACTCATCCACAATGCTGATAGCTTTAACGGGATGCAAAAACTTTTTGTTTTCCGTGAACATGCAAAAGATACCGCGCACAATGAGTTTGAGTGCCACACCCGCCTTGGCTGCCTCATAAAGTTTTAGGATGAGCTGCTCATCGGACAGCGAATTCATTTTAAGGATGATGGATGCCGGTTTTCCTTTTTCGGCCAGTTTTATTTCTTTCTGGATCATTTTCAACAAATGTCCGCGAAGACCGAAAGGGCAGGGGATAAGAGTTTTACAGGCCCGGATAAATTTCTCTCCTTCTTTTGGTTTCTCCAGGTATAAAAAGATCCTGTTTACATCAGCCATAATATTCCTGTTGGAAGTCAGCAGGCATTGGTCGCTGTACAGGGTAGCCGTTTTTTCATTCAAGTTGCCGGTGCTTACAAAACCGTAATGGGTGGTATGGTTGTTTACCCGTTTTTTTATCAGGCACAGTTTGGCATGTACTTTTACATTGGGTATGCCAATTAAAACCTTTACGCCTTCTTCTTCCAGTCGCTCTTTCCATTCCAGGTTGGCTTCTTCATCGAACCGCGCCCTTAACTCCATCATCACGGTTACCTGTTTACCATTTCTCACCGCGTTAACCAGGGCATTCACCACTTTGGAATTAGTAGCCAGGCGATAAGCCGTCAGTTTTATGGCCGTTACCTCGGGGTCCATAGCCGCTTCGCGCAGCATATCCAGTACCGCATTGAAAGAATGATAGGGAAAACTCAACAGGATATCTTTTTCCAGAACAATGTCAGTGACTCTTTTGGTGCCTGCCAGCAGGGGGTGGGTAAAGGGTTTTTTACGCAGGCTTTTTTTTGCAATAATGTCTGGGAAATCCATAAAATGCCTGAAGTTATGGATACGGCCACCTGGTATGAGATTGTCTTTTTTACTCATATTCATTTTGCGCATCAGGAATTCAAGCAGACCCGCATCCATTTCCTTGTCGTATACAAACCGTACCGGCTTGCCGCGTCGCCGGTTCCTAATCCCTTTTTCAATTTTCTGGATAAGGGTGGTGGACACATCATTATCGATATCCATTTCAGCGTCCCGGGTTACTTTAAATATCCAGGAATCGTATCGGTTGTATCCAAAATAAGAGAATATGGAAGGAAGGCTAAAACGCACAATATCCTCCAGCAGGATAATATGCTTCTCACCGTCCGGGGAAGGCAGCTGCACAAACCGGCCCAGGGTTTTGCTGGGGATTTCTATCAGCGCATATTTTTGGTGGTAGCCACTGTCTTTTGACGACATTACCACCCCCAGGTAGATGGATTTATCGCGCAGATAGGGTAGCAGTGGTATGTTTTCAATCATCAGCGGAATGATGTTTGACCGCACTTCTTCCTCGAAATACCGTTGTACAAATACTTTTTGTTCGCGGTTCAGCTGCTTTTCCGTGATAAGAAATATTTTTTCGCTGGCCAATGCCTCAATTATCTCTTCCCAAACCCGGTGAAATTCATTTTGCTGCCGCAACACGATCAGCTGGATTTCCTCCAGGATCTTACCCGGACTTTCCTCCATGTGCATATTGGCCTTCACCTTGTGCAGCCTGGTCTCCAGCTCTATCATTCTTTTCAGGGTGGCTACCCTTACCCGGAAGAACTCGTCTGTATTGTTCGAAAAAATACCCAGGAATTTGATTCTTTCTTTTAGCGGAACCGTGTTATCTGCAGCTTCCTGCAAGACCCGCGCGTTAAAAGAAAGCCAGCTGATATCACGGGTGATTGTTTTTTTCTTCATAGTTTCTCTTCGTTCAATGTTTAGGGCCATTTTGCACAGGGCAAATCGCCCTTCCAGGCATTGAAATTAATTAATTATTAGTTGGCAGGTTGACTGTTGACCCAACTTTGATTTTTTGCCACCGTCCGGGATGCGTCCGTCACTTCAACCCCTTATCGGCCTGCGGACAGGTGCCGGGCGCCTGGTTTTGGCTGTTTGGAGCCCGCCGAAACGGCCTGGCGGAAAAACCTTGATTTTGTTTGTGATATTTGCATGCATTTCCCTACCTTTGCCGTCCTAAATTTTCTACATCATGGCCAGAGTATGTCAGGTAACCGGTAAGGTTCCGGTAACGGGGAACAAAGTTTCTCACTCAAATATAAAAACCAAGCGTCGTTTTTTACCCAATCTGCAAACAAAGCGTTTCTTTCTGGCAGAAGAAGATAAGTGGATTACGCTTAAATTAACAACCGACGGCATACGCACTATCAATAAAAGAGGATTGTATACCGTGGTAAAGGAATTGAGGGCAAACGGAACGCATATCTAAGTAATACACAACAAATTAAATTCCCTAACAATGGCAAAGAAAGGAAACAGGGTACAGGTAATCCTGGAATGTACAGAACATAAAAGCAGCGGCAAGGCGGGCACCAGCCGGTATATTACCACTAAAAACAAAAAAAACACCCCGGAGCGTATTGAACTGAAAAAATTCAATTCCATCCTGAAAAAGGTTACGGTGCACAAAGAAATCAAGTAATTTAATTCATTTTTTAATTATATAAAGTCATGGCAAAAGCAGCTAAGACCGCGCAAAAAAAAGATTTAAAAGCATCTGCCGATGCAAAAAACTGGACCAAAGTAATCAAGGCGGTGCGCAGCCCCAAGTCGGGCGCTTATACTTTTAAGGAAGCCATTATACATAAAGACAAGGTAAAGGAATACCTGGCCGCAAAATAACCTGCCGGTGTACACTATATTGAAAGCTGTTCTGAATACCTCTTCGGAACAGCTTTTCTGTTTTACCCAATGATTTCGGTTGACGCAAACTGTTTTACAATGGGTGCTGCGGCCCCGGTGGTCTTTTAAACCTTATATTGAACGTTAAATGCTTATTATGGGACTATTTGACAAACTGTTTGGAAAAAAAGAAAAGGAAACACTCGACCAGGGCCTGCAAAAAACCAAGGAAGGTTTTTTTTCTAAAATAACCAAGGCCATTGCAGGTAAGAGTATTGTGGATGAAGAAGTGCTGGACAGCCTGGAAGATGCCCTGGTAAGCGCCGATGTGGGTATTGATACTACTGTGCAGATCATCGATCGCATTGAAAAAAGAGTGGCAAAAGATAAATATTTAAATACAAGCGAATTGAATTCCATCCTGCAAGAGGAAATAGAAGCCCTGCTGGTGGATGCCCCGGAAGGAAACCAGTATAGTTTTGATTCCCCCCTGCCAGCCTCCCCCTATGTTATACTGGTAGTGGGCGTTAATGGGGTGGGCAAAACAACCACCATTGGTAAACTGGCCAATAATTTTAAAAAAGCCGGGAAAAACGTCCTGCTGGGTGCAGCTGATACTTTTCGCGCGGCCGCTGTGGAACAGCTGACCATCTGGAGCGAAAGGGCGGGGGTACCCATTATAAAACAGGATATGGGCAGCGACCCCGCCGCCGTGGCATTCGATACCGTACAAAGCGGCGTGGCCCGGGGCAGCGATTTGATAATCATAGATACGGCAGGGCGTTTGCACAATAAAGCCCACCTGATGGAGGAACTGGGCAAAATAAAAAGGGTCATCCAAAAAGTGATTCCCGGCGCCCCCCACGAGGTAATGCTGGTGCTGGATGGTTCAACCGGCCAGAATGCGCTGGAACAGGCAAAACATTTTACCGCCGCAACAGAAGTAACAGCGCTCACCATTACCAAACTGGATGGTACGGCCAAAGGAGGCGTGGTACTGGCCATCGCCAACCAGTTTAAAATACCGGTTAAATTTATAGGCGTGGGCGAAAAGATGGAAGACCTGCTGGTCTTTGATAAACACGAGTTCACCGATAGCTTGTTTAACCTGCAGAAAAAAGATTAGCAGTCTGCAAACATCGATTGCATCCCGCTACGAACCGGCAACAAAAGATAAACCCAGCCGGGTATTAAATACCTTCTCCAAGCAGTATCGCGACTTCATATAAAATACCAGTGGCAACGCCTGATTGCCGGGCAATTGCCGTGCTTACCCATGACCCACCATTACGGTACAGGTTGTTCTGATATTTTTACGATGTATGGTTGCCGTTGGTAATTTGATTTTCACAAAATAGGTGCCGGCGACTGGCAAAACAACGGTTCTACCCCGTAAGAAATTAACTTCACAGAGCCGGGTTCCCCATAAAAAGCCATCCCGGCCGAGGGGGTTCTATCGTATCTTCGTGCCTGCATGAAACACCTGAAGGCCATCAATAAATATTTTTTTAAGTATCGCTGGCGTTTACTGCTGGGTATCCTTTTTATTACACTATCCAACTATTTCCGGATTCTCAGTCCGCAATTATCGGGCTACGTGGTTGACATGGTGGAACAGTCCGTGCGCGGTTCCGTGGAGAAGATAAATCCTGCCGGTGTTCATCATGCCAATTACGATCTGCTGATACAAAAAATTATTGTCTGGCTCGACAAAGACACGGCTAGTTTTGGCAAAAAGATTGTCATTTGTGGCGTTACCCTGTTGATACTGGCCCTGCTGGGCGGTTTTTTTATGTTTCTGATGCGCCAGACCGTAATTGTGATGAGCCGCCTGATTGAATACGACCAGAAAAACGAAGTGTATAACCATTACCAGCGCCTGGACACCAGCTTCTACAAACGCAACAGCACCGGCGATCTTATGAACCGCATCACCGAGGACGTAAGCAGAGTAAGAATGTATACTGGTCCCGCCACGATGTATTTTATCAACCTGGCGGTTACCATTGGTTTCAGTATTTTTTTTATGGTGCGGCAAAACGGAATGCTTACTTTATATGTGTTGTCGCCCCTGCCCATACTGGCATTTACCATCTATTATGTAAACACCATCATTCATAAAAAAAGTGAGCGCATACAGGCCCTGCTTTCCGACCTTACTACAACCGCGCAGGAATCTTATTCCGGTATCCGGGTTATTAAATCCTTTGTACAGGAAAAGGCCATGATGGGTTTTTTTAATAAAAACAGCGAGGAATATAAAACCAATGCGATTGGTCTGTCAAAGGTAGAATCCATTTATTTTCCTTCCATGGGCCTGTTAATCGGGCTAAGCACCCTGCTTACCATCATGATTGGCGGTTTATATGCGTTGCACGGCGAAGTAACTACCGGCACCATTACAGAATTTGTGATGTATGTGAACATGCTTACCTTTCCTGTAAGTGCCATTGGTTGGACGGCCAGCATGATACAGCGGGCGGCAGCCTCACAGAAAAGGTTAAATGAATTCCTGGATACCACGCCTGGCATACAGGACGATGGACCCAGCACGATAGCGCCGGTGCTGCAGGGTGATATTGTTTTCGACAATGTAAATTTTACCTATCCAGATACCGGCATACATGCCATTGCTGATTTTTCATTTCATATAAAAACGGGCCAGAAAATAGCCATTATCGGCCGCACGGGGAGCGGCAAATCAACGGTGGCGCAGCTTATTTTGCGTATGTACAATCCAGATAGCGGATACATTCGGATAGACGGCCACGATATAAAGACCATACGGCTCAAAACCCTGCGTGAGCAGGTGAGCTATGTGCCACAGGACGTTTTTCTTTTCAGCGATACGGTAACGGGCAATATTAAATTCGGCCTGGCCGATACTCCGTTTGAAAACGTGGAACAGGCCGCGGTTCATGCCAGCGTGGACAAAGAGATACAGGGCTTTGCACAGCAATATAATACCATGATTGGCGAACGCGGTGTAACGCTTAGCGGGGGGCAGAAACAACGCATTTCCATTGCGCGCGCCCTTATCAAAAACCCGCGTATGGTCATATTTGATGATTGCCTCAGCGCGGTAGATGCCAAAACGGAAAATGAGATCATTGGTAATTTATATCGGTTTCTGCAGCACAAAACCGCCATTATCATTACCCACCGCATTTTTTCCCTTTTTGATTTTGACAATATCCTGGTGCTGGACGATGGTAAAATAGTGGAGCAGGGCCGCCATACACAGCTGCTTGCCCGCAATGGGTATTACCGCCGCCTGTATGATGAACAACAGCAACAGGAGCAGGGCAATGGTCGAAATTCCTAGACTAATTGCCCGGCAACCCATCAATAACACCGTTCCGGTTTTCCTGAAATCACTGGAGCCTGTATGGCTGCTGGCGCCAGGGGTTTACCGGCATTAACCGGGTAAGCCAATCGCCCTGCCGGTCAACCGGGGCCAGGCGCGGGGAGAACAAAACCTGCCTGCTGGGGTTATTTTAGTAAAATTGCGTTTGTACCTGTCTGTATTGCCCAAAAATGAGGGCAGGAAAAGATTGCTCAAATTTTGCCAGTTCTAAAACAATATTATATTTGTAAGGTATTAACCAAACCAACATTTCGCTAAACCGAAAAACTTTTACAACTGTGGCGTACGAAAACAACAATGAAAAAAGAATGGAAAGCGTTTATAGCAAACGCATCAGAGCTGGTAAGAGAAGGACTTATTTTTTTGATGTAAGGGCTACCCGGAGTAATGATTACTATCTCACCATTACGGAAAGTCGTAAAAAGTTTGAAGGCGAAGGTTACGACCGGCATAAGATTTTTTTGTATAAAGAAGACTTCAACAAGTTTATAAAAGGGTTGGTGGAAGCGGTTGACTATGTAAAGACGGAGTTGATGCCTGATTTTGATTTTGATGCATTTAACCACGACCAGCCAGTGGGCGAAATTGATGGCGAGGAATTACCTGCTATGGCTGCTGTTTCAACAGCCCCGGTTATTTCCGATGAACCAACGGCTGAAGCGCCCATCGTTGCCAGCAATATAACCAATACCAGCGCTACGGAAGAAGTAGACAAATGGTAATTTAGACGGTAAAAAAGACAATATAGGCTTCAACCCTTCGTTTTACGGAGGGTTTTTGAATTAATGTGCGCCGGGGCCTGACCAAACGGTAAATCCAATTTATGAAATTCCTGAAGCTTAGCTTATTTCTGGCGGGGCTGTTTTTTGCCTGCCAGTCTGCTTTTTCGCAACCTATCTGCGCATTTGACAATTTTCACGGCAAACTTTTGAAAACAGACTCCGGTTACCGGAAAACTATTCTTTTTAACGAGACCAGGATAAAAGAATATATACGCAAACACCCGCTTAATTCATTTAACACCTTACGCGAATCGGCTTCCGCTGCAGTCTTGTACTCCATCCCCGTGGCGGTGCATGTGGTGCATACCGGCGGCGCGGTGGGTACGGTCTATAACCCAACCGATGCCCAAATTCAGGGCGCCATCAACTACCTGAACCAGGTGTATAATGGTACGTATCCGGGTATAGAAGGCGTGGGTGATCTGCAGGTACAATTTGTTTTAGCATCCCGGGATACTAATTGCAATTCCTTTTCAGGGATCGACAGGATAGATGGGTCTTCGCTTACCAATTATGCGACAAACGGTGTAAATTCCAGCACATCCGGGGGCATATCCGACTTGGCACTGAAGAATTTTGACCGATGGGACCCATCCAGTTACTATAATATATGGGTGGTGAATAAAATTGATGGTAAAGACGGTACCAGCGGCCAGTTTGTAGCTGGCTACGCTTATTTTGCAGGCGCTCCGGCAACGGTGGACGGAACGGTTATGCTGGCCACGCAAATGGCTACCGGCAAAAAAACACTGCCACACGAAATTGGCCATGCGTTAAGCCTTTATCATCCGTTTGAGGGTTCGTCTGATGCTGCCACCTGCCCGGCAAATAGCAACTGCAATGCTGATGGCGATGAAGTTTGCGATACGGACCCTATCACGTATAACCAGACCGCCGGCGTAGTGGATTTTACCTGCAGGTCTGGTGTTAATACCTGCACGGGAACCGCCTATTCCAGCAATACGGAAAAGAATTACATGAATTATACAAGCTGCTATACCTTGTTTACAGCCGGACAAAAAGCACGTATGCTGGCGGCCATGTCTTTGCCCAGCCGGCAAAGCCTGGCTAATTCAAGGGCTATTGGCACTTACCCGCTATCTCCCTATACCAACCCGCTAAGCGCTTCCTGTGCACCCGCTTCCAGTGCAACCGGGATTGGTAATTATTATGCCGGTATCATGAGCGTTTCAGTAGCAAACCGGACCTTTAACAGCGGCACCACCAAAGATGACGCGGGATATCTTGACAACACAACCAAATGCTTAAACCTGGTTGAATTGCAAAAAAACAATACCTATAATTTTTCCATAACCGTATTTGGACAGAATTACGAACAGTTGAGAATGTGGATTGACTATAATAACGACGGTGCATTTGACAATACAACCGAGCAAATCTATTATAGCCCCAGTATAACACCCCTTGCCGTAGGCAGCGGTTACACAACGGTTTCGGGAAGTTTCACCGTGCCGGGTACCGCGCTGAGCAATGCCGTTTTAAGAATGCGGGTGACGGACGAGCTCTCAACGGACTATGACCCTTCCTGGGCTATTGCCAACGCGTGTTATTCGCCCATATACGGCCAAGCGGAGGATTACCCTGTTTTCCTCTCTGCGCTGCTGCCGGTTCAATATGATTATTTCAACGGTGCAAAAAAAGCCGGGGATGTACTTTTATCCTGGAAGACCTCAACAGAAGCAAACGCACAGGAGTTCCAGGTAGAGAAATCAACGGACGGCATTGCATTCAACAGGATTGGTACGGTTGCCGCCAACAATACAAAAGCATCCAGCTATTCCTTTACCGATAAAAATGTTACCGGCACTGAAAATTATTATCGTCTGCGCCAGGTTGACAAGGACCAGAAAGCGGCGCTCAGCCAAGCTATTTTGATAAAGTCTGCCGGGGAGGGTGGCACAACGGTAAAAGTGCTCAATGATCCGTTTAACAACCAATTTGCTATGGTTTTTAATGGTGTAACAACCGGCAATAGCGCGATAAGTCTTTTTGATATGACCGGTAGAAAAGTGTTTAGCAAGATTATTAAGATTACAAATGGTCAGCCCATTAGCATCGATGTCTCCGGCGCAGGGTTAAAACCTGGCATGTATATTCTGCAGGCACAAACCGGCACACAGATCACAACAAAAAAACTGATTAAACAATAGTGTTCTTCAAATAAAAAAAACCGGCATACAGCCGGTTTTTTTTATTTGAACGTAAACGATTTTTTATTTTCTTATTTTTTTAAACGCATTAATCAAACCGTTGGTGGAGCTGTCGTGATCGGTTACCGGGGTGTCGTTTTCCAGTTCCGGTAATATCTTGCCTGCCAGTTGTTTTCCCAATTCAACGCCCCACTGGTCAAAGCTGAAAATATTCCAGATAACACCCTGTACAAATATTTTGTGCTCGTACAAGGCGATTAACTGTCCGAGCGTAAAAGGCGTTATTTCTTTTATAAGGAATGAATTGGTGGGCCGGTTGCCTTCAAAAACCTTGTGCGGCAGTAATTTCACTATATCATCTTCCTTCATGCCGCTTTTTTCAAGCTCTGCCCGGGCCTCTTCTGATGTTTTGCCGTTCATTAATGCCTGGGTTTGGGCAAAGAAATTAGAAAGCAGTTTATTGTGGTGATCCCCGATGGGGTTATGGCTGATGGCCGGCGCTATGAAATCGCAGGGTATCAGGATGGTTCCCTGGTGAATAAGCTGATAAAACGCATGCTGGCCATTGGTACCGGGTTCTCCCCATATAACGGAGCCGGTCTGGTGGTCTACCCGCTCATTGTTTCTTGATACATATTTGCCATTGCTTTCCATATTGCCCTGCTGGAAATAGGCGGCAAAGCGATGCATGTATTGGTCGTATGGAAGAATGGCTTCGCTTTGAGCGCCAAAAAAATTACTGTACCACAAACCAACCAGTGCCATCAAAACCGGTATGTTTTTTTCGGGCGGCTCATTTTTAAAATGGGTATCGGTTACATGGGCGCCTTTTAAAAGGCTTTCAAAATTATCGTAGCCAATGGTAAGGGCAATAGAAAGACCGATGGCGCTCCACAAAGAATAGCGGCCGCCTACCCAATCCCAGAATGCGAACATATTGGCTTTGTCGATACCAAATTTCACCACCTCTTTTTCATTGGTGGAAAGTGCGACAAAATGTTTGGCGATATGAGCTTCGTTTTTGGCTGTCATCAGGAACCAATCCCGGGCCGTGTGGGCATTGGTCATGGTTTCCTGGGTAGTAAATGTTTTGGAAGCAATCAGGAAAAGCGTTTCTTCCGGGTTCACCTTTTTTAAGGTTTCCACGATATGGGTGGCGTCTACATTAGACACAAAATAAGGCTGTATATTTTCTTTCCAGTAGGGCTTCAGGGCTTCTGTAACCATTACGGGTCCCAGGTCGCTGCCGCCAATACCGATGTTTACCACATAACGGATGGGCTTACCCGTATATCCTTTCCATTCACCGCTGTGGATTTTTGCACAAAAGCTTTTCATTTGCGCCAGTACGCCTAGCACTTCCGGCATGACGTCTTTACCATCGCTGTAAATGGGGGTGCCGGAAAGGTTCCGAAGAGCGATGTGCAGCACGCTTCTTTTTTCGGTTTCGTTTATCTTTTCGCCGCTATACATAGCCTGGATGGCATCGGGCAGTTTTGTTTCCGCGGCCAGTTGCTGCAGCAATTCCAGGGTTTTATCGGTAACGATGTTCTTGGAGTAGTCGAATAGAATATCGCCGTACTGGATGGAATATTTTTTAAACCGATCCGCATCAGTGGCGAAGAGCTGTCGCAGCCTGGTAGATTTTATTTCCTGGTTATAATGATCCTGTAATTGTTGCCAGGCCTTGGTATGGGTTGGACTGATTCTTGGAAACATGAGCTGATAATTAATGATGAGGCGTTGAATAATGATGTACCGTACAAGTGAGTGACACAACGATGTTTAATAGTAGTACCCCCGCTGGTATCACAACTGATATGCAATGTAAATGAAATAATAAATTGCGCAAAGCAAAATGTACTGGTGGGTTATGGCGCCGGTTAATAAAGGCGCTCGCGCCCCGGTCGATTTTCCAACGGCCACCATATTCCTTGCCGATATTGCGGGAATATTATTTCAGTTGTTTTATCGCTTCGGTTATTTTGGGTACCACTTCAAAAGCATCTCCCACGATGCCATAGTCTGCAGCTTTAAAAAACGGCGCTTCGGGATCTTTATTGATCACTACAATGGTCTTGCTCCTGTTAACGCCTGCCAGGTGCTGTATGGCGCCGGAGATACCAATGGCGATATACAAATTGGGCGCAATGGCCAGGCCGGTTTGTCCAACGTGTTCATGGTGTGGCCGCCAGCCCGAATCGGCAACGGGTCGGCTGCAGGCCGTGGCGGCGTGTAATGATTTGGCCAGGTCTTCCACCAGGCCCCAGTTTTCGGGTCCTTTTAAACCGCGTCCGCCGCTCACCACAATCTCGGCTTCGCTCAGGGACACTTCGCCTTTTATCTTATTCACTGCGGTTATTTTTATGTGGCCTGGTTCAACGGGAGTATTCAGCTTCACCACTTCCGCCTTTGCTTCCGTGCTGCTTATTTTATAGGCATTGGGGTTGAGCGAAATTATTTTTACCGGTGTGTTTACCTTGATAGTGGCAAAGGCCTTTCCGCTGAAAACATTTTTCTTCACCGAAAAGCCATTGCTGGTATCGGGTAGGGCTATGGCGCCGGCCACCAGGCCTGCTTTTAAACGAACCGATAAACGTGGGGCGATGGCTTTTCCATCCACGTTGTTGGAAAAAATGATAACGGTGGCATTGCTTTCTGTAGCTGCTGCGGCAATCAGTTTCGTGTAAACCTGCGCGTCAAAATGATTCAGCGTTTCATTGTTTACATGGTGTATTTTCTGAACGCCGTACCGGCCCAGTGCGGCTAGGTCTTCCTGTGTGCTGCCCAACACTACGCCTTCGGCCGTAGTATTTAATTGTTCGGCTATGGCTGCTCCATAGCTAATGGCCTCCAGCGATGCTTTTTTTACATGGCCTTCTGCCAGGTCTATAAATATTAAAACGCTCATATAAAATAATTAAGTTGTTGTAGAATGATGAAACCGGATGGTGCCAGGGTTTGCAGTCAGCCCGTTTATCCGCGCCGGGGTCTATATCACTTTGGCTTCTTCGTGCAATAGCCTAACCAGTTCTGCCGGGTTATCTGCCGGAATCAGTTTAACACCAGCTTTGGCAGGTGGCAGTTCAAAACCCGCTACCGTAGTCAGTGCTTCAGCGGCTACGGGTTGCCTTACGGTAAGGGGTTTGGTGCGGGCGCCCATGATACCTTTCATATTGGGTATGCGTTGCTCCGCCATTCCCTTCTGGCAACTAACGGTGAGGGGCAGGTTTACTTCACAGACTTCCTCGCCGCCTTCAATTTCCCGGGTAACGGTGGCCGTAATGCCATTGATATCAAATTTAATCGCCAGGGGCACATAGGGTTGGTCAAGCAGTTCTGCAACCATGCCGCCAATGGAGGATCCGTTGTAGTCGATGGTTTCCTTGCCGGTAAAAACAAGGTCGTACCCGTCCGTTTTAGCTACGTCGGCTATTTGCGTGGCAATTACAAAACTGTCCTGGCTTTGCAGGTTTACGCGGATGGCTTCCTCGCCGCCCAGGGCCAGGGCTTTGCGGATAATGGGGTCGGCGTCCGGGCCTCCTACGGTCACCAGGTGAACAATGGTATCCGGGTCTTTTTCTCTTAGCTCAATGGCGCGCACCAGGGCATACCATTCGTCGTATGGATTTATGATCCATTGCACGCCCGCTTCCGCAAATTTCGTATTGTTATCGGTGAAGGCTATTTTTGCCGTGGTGTCCGGCGTTTTGCTGATGCATACCAGGATCTTCATGAAAGCAAATTTAGGATGAAAGGAATATAAAAGTTGTTTATGCAACTAAAACAAAGATAAGAAGGCATCACTATATTTCAAACAACCTTGTAAAAATTAATCGAATTTAATGGACAGAACCCTGCGTTTACTGGAAATGCTGCGGTTGCAGCCCGGGGATAGTTTTTTACAGCATGCGCTGGCGCTGGAATATATAAAGACCGGCAATGAACCAGTTGCGCGGCAATTGTTTGAGGCCATACTGGCAAATGAACCCGGTTATATTGGTTCATATTACCACCTGGGCAAACTATTGGAGCGGGAAGGCGCCATGGAGGCGGCCATTGCCTGGTATGAAAAGGGTATGGCAGCAGCAAAGACAGCGGGTGATAATCATTCCTACGGGGAATTGCGAGGGGCCTATGATGATTTGGTAAACGACAATGAATAAATAATTAACCATGAGTTTGCCAGATGAATTCCGGGAATTTATAAAAAGCGAAAACCTTTTCTCTTCAAAAGATCAGCTATTGTTAGCCGTAAGCGGTGGTGTTGACTCCGTGGTATTGTGCGAACTCTGTCACCAGGCCGGTTATGATTTTGTAATGGCTCACTGCAATTTTCAACTCAGGGGGGCGGAAAGCGAGCGTGACGAACAGTTTGCAAAAAGCCTGGGTGAAAAATATGGCCGTCAGGTGCTGGTCAAACGGTTTGATACGGAACTGTACGCTGCCGACAACAAAGTTTCCATACAGGTAGCAGCCCGGGAACTTCGGTATAAATGGTTCTTTGAACTGGTCGTTAACAACGAATACCAGTTACTAACCGCCCATCACCTGGATGATAATATTGAAACAGCACTTCTGAATTTTTTTAAGGGAACGGGTATTGCAGGGCTTCGTGGTATGTTGCCAAAACAGGGCAATATTGTTCGCCCGCTGTTGTTTGCAAAAAAAGATAGGCTGCACCGGTTTGCCCAGGAAAATAACCTGGCCTGGGTGGAAGACAGTTCTAACCAGTCAGACAAATATGCAAGAAATTATTTCCGCAACCAGCTTATTCCACTGGTAAGAAATATTTATCCCGAAGCGGAAAACAACCTGGCACATAACCTGCAGCGTTTCAGGGATATCGAATTGTTATATCGCCAGTCGGTTGACCGGCACAAAAAAAAATTACTTGAATACCGGGAGAACGAAGTGTATATACCGGTATTGAAACTGCAAAAGACGGAACCGCTTCGCTCCGTATTGTACGAGATTATCAGGGACTATCATTTTAGTGCTGGTCAGGCGGAGGAAGCGCTCGCGCTCATAAACAGCGAAACGGGGAAATACATACAAAGCGCCACCCACCGCATTATAAAAAACCGTAACTGGCTTATTATTTCGCCGCTTGAAACCAGCCTGGCGCGCACTATTTTAATTGAAGCGCCGGGCGTGGTGGAATTTGAAACAGGGAGCCTGGAACTGGTTGAACTACCCAATACCAATCTGCCCATTACAGGTGCTGCCGGCATCGCCTGCCTGGATGCCAAAGAAATCAGTTTCCCCTTGATGCTGCGCAGGTGGAAACCGGGCGATTATTTTTACCCGCTCGGTATGCGGAAGAAAAAGAAATTAGCGCGTTTTTTTATCGACCGGAAACTTTCAAAAACCCAGAAAGAAAAAATATGGGTGCTGGAATGCCGAAAAAAAATTATATGGGTATTGGGACAGCGGATCGACGACCGGTTTAAAATAACGGGTTCCACCAGCTGCGTATTGCGGATTAGTTTACAGGAAACGGTGCAGGTATGACTGTACCTTTTGAATAAAATCCTGCAGCAAATTATGGTACGATAAAAAACTGCCTGCAATGATAAGGAAACAGATGCCATACAAAGCCCCCCAGATATGCGCGGAATGATTGATATTGCCACCGCCTTTTCTATCCATATACGAAGAGATGACCAGGTATAAAATGCCGAAAACAAAACCCGGGATGCCGATGCCCGGTAAAAATATCAGGCTTAAAGAACGCAGGGGGTCAAGAAAAATAAAGGCAAATACAACCGCTGATACCGCCCCGGATGCACCCAGACTCCGGTAATTATCGTTGTTTTTATTTTTTGCATAGGTGGGCAACAGGCAAAAGAAAAGCGAAGAAAGATACATCAGCAGGTACAGCCATCGCCCTTTTTCGCCAAAGGCACCATAGAATTGGGTTTCTACTTCCTGACCGAAAATCCAGAACGCATACATATTGAACCCGAGGTGCATAAAATTGGCGTGAATAAAGCCGCAGGTAAAAAACCGGTAATACTGGTGTTGATTGGTAATCGCCGGCGGATAAAAGATTAGGTCTTCAAAAACCTTCTCATTGTTAAAAGCCGTAAATGAGATCAGACAGGTAATGATAATAATAATAAGGGTGATGGACAGCGTCATGCGTGTATTGGTTATTGATGATGGTATTTTTCGTTTCTGAGTATGCTGCAGGCGCGGTATACCTGCTCGGCTAAAATTAATCTTACCAATTGGTGCGGAAATGTTAAAAGCGATAAGGACCATTTGTAGTCGGCCCTTTCCAGCACGCGCTCATGCAGGCCATAGGCACCACCGATCAGGAAAACCAACTGTCGGGCGCTTTCGTTGGCCCGGGTCTGTACAAAGGTAGCCAGTTGTGCTGATGAAATGGATGCGCCCCGCTCATCCAGCGCCACCAGGTAATCTGTTTTTGATAAGAGCGCCAATACCATTTCAGCCTCTTTTTTTTTCAGCTCCGCTTCTGTTGCAAGACCCGCATTTTTGGGCGGTGCCAGTATATTCCATTGAACCGGGTAATAGTTTGAAATACGCCGGGTAAAGGTGTCCACGCCCTCCCTGATATAGGGTTCGTGCTGTTTGCCCAGCGACCAAAATTGAAATTTCATCCGGCAAAGTAATAACTAAATGCCTGACGAAAAAGCGTTGCTGCAATTATTAAATGGGATTAAGATTTGAAATCATCGGCTTCAAAACAAAGCTCGCCGGCATAGACTTTTTTTATGCAGTTCACGATTGCATCCAGCGGGGCTGTTTTTACAATATAACCCCGGGCACCGGATTTAAGCAGTTCTTCGGAATCAGCTGCGGAATAAGAGTTTGACAAACCCAGCACCTTGGCTCCCGGGTGGTGTTCCAGGATATTTCTGGCTGCCTCAATACCGGTAATAGGTTTCATATAAATATCCATGATCACTACATCGGGATGCAGTTTATTATACATTTTTTCAGCTTCCGGACCCGAAGTAGCGGTGCCGGAAACTTTAATACTTCTATCGTGTGGCAACAAGGATTTCAATGCATTCAGCATCATGGTATGGTCGTCTACAATTAATATGGATATTGCCTGGGTCAAATTTACTTTATAGGGGATGTTTACGAATATCGGGCGAAAATGTGGTTATCAAAAACTGATTTTTCCAGGAAATCGGACGCTACTGTAAGATAACGTTTTTTACATACATTACACGAATATTAAATATATTAAAATTAAATTTTCAACAAGCGGTCACAAAACACAAAGCTGGGCGGGTAGTGAGGGATAATGTGCAGCGTGGTTGCGGAAACAAGCGGGGGATGAACCAGGATTTTGCATTCGGTTTTTCGTTCGCACCCGGACTTATATGCTATTTGCTATCTGTAGCCTCATAAACTAATACCGTTATTTTGAACCAAACGAGTTTTTTTACAGAAGAAGCTTTGAGATGGTTATATTTTATTTGTTTGCATATATCTTCAACCTCTGTTTGCAGGCTTGATTTTTTAGTAGATTGCGACTGAAAAAGAAGAAGCTATTATTTTAACGTAGAA
>JBDTVE010000183.1:0-3717 GCA_040007355.1 Bacteroidota bacterium
GCGGGTAGGGATACTCGTCCGTTACAGGATTGAAAGGGATATTGATAAAATCAGGATAGGGATAATTTTTATACGCCCCTGTTTTCGGGTCTTTCAGGCGTTTGTATTTCACCAGCTGCGCTATGCCCATACCCCTTTTATTGTACAGGTCTACCAGTTCAAAATGCTCGTACTTTCCTATGGCCGTAATGGCCGTGGCAAATTCCTGCAGGGTTTGCCCATTCTTTGGCTTGTACGAGCCGTAGGCATTGTTTTTCATATCGTTGATATAAACAAAATCCGCTCTTTGCATGGGTGTAATGAGTATTATTTTGGCGTCGGGATTAAGGCTGCGTAGCTTGTTGATGATAATACGGAATGAGCCATACACGGTGGCATTGCCCGTATTGTCTTTGTAATCGGAAATGGATCCCACCGGCCTGCCCTGCCACCAGTCGTTGGTGCCTAAAAAAACAGAGTACACATCAGCTTTTACCAGACCCAGTTTTTCTATGGACGCCGCGATGCCGCCGGAAGTCCAGCCATTATGCCCCTGGTTAACATATTCTATACCGGACAGTTTTTCTTTTACCCTGGTCATATAACCCTTGTTTACCCGCTTACCCGTTTCATCCGTATGCTCATTAAGGTAAGTAATGGAATCGCCGATGGCTACCCATACAAGGGTTCTGGGCACTAAAAAAGAGGAGAGTGCCAGCAGCACGATGCTCAATACAAAAACCTTCTTCATTATATCAGATTGTTTTTATAAATCCGCCGCAGCAATGGGCTGTCCGGTTGCATGAAGTTAACCGTTTTAACTGCAGATAAAAAAATAGAGACCTCCGAGATAATTGCGCCACAAGAAAATCCGAACTGCTATTTTCTTTTATCCAGGATTATTTTTTGTTTATAGCTCCGCGAAAACTATATTTAGTAAAACTTACGGTATGAAAATCTTCTTTTGGCTGGCGGCATTTTGCATCACCTGGTCCGCCACCAGCGCCCAGGGCAGTAAAGTAATGGACAATCTTTCGCTGAAGAGTAAGATTTTGAATATGGATCGCAAATACGCCATTTACCTGCCGCCGGGTTATGAGACCTCGCAACGCAGTTACCCTGTTTTATACCTGTTACACGGCGGGGGCGACGATCAGACCGGCTGGGTGCAGTTTGGTGAAGTGCAACTGATTGCCGACAAGGCCATTGCCGCCGGAACAGCCACACCCCTGATAATTGTCATGCCCGATGCCAATACGGGCATACGCGGTTTTTCAAATAATGCCGCCGGCACCTGGCGCTATGAAGATTTTTTCTTCCAGGAGTTTATGCCTTTTATTGAAAAGACCTGGCATATCAAGGCCGAAAAACGATACCGCGCTGTTGCCGGTCAATCCATGGGCGGCGATGGCACTTTTACCTACGCCTTGCATCACCCCGAACTTTTTTCTTCCGCCTGCCCGCTCAGCGCCGGTACCGGACCCCTGACCCTGGAAGATGCGAAAATCCGCCTGACAAAGGCAACACCGGGTATTTCAGAACAGGAGATAAGTGCTTATTACAATCGTCAAAGCGTATTGGCCCTGGTAAACAATATGCCCGATACCCTGAAGAAATCGGTTCGCTGGTACATTGATTGCGGTGACGATGATTTTTTGTATGAAGGCAATTCGCTGGTACACATTGCCATGCGGAAAAAAGAGATTCCCCACGAGTTCCGTACACGCGATGGCGCGCACAACTGGACCTATTGGCGCGCGTCCCTGCCCGTGCTACTGGAGTTTGTTTCACAGGCTTTTCACCAATATTGAAAGGAGCGCGGCTGACCGAGGGCAACGCATGCCATCAAGACAAACACGGCAACACCACCCATAAAATTATTTGCTCCGTTACACCTGGCGCTATTGCATCAAATCATACAGGCATTGGACCCAACAATATTTTAAATGCCGGGGAAATATTTCCTTAACAAGGCATTAATATATTTTCATTAAACAAATGCGTTCTTTTGAAGTCTGGATGGGTGGCGCTGGTCTCAAAGCCGGTTGAACAATTTAACCGGTAAGGACGTTTCTATCCTTAAAGAAATGATATGATAAAAAAAATAATTTTGGCAATGGCTATCCTGGCCATGGGCTATGGTGCTGTGGCGCAGCGTTATTACCGGGAAGGAGAAAGGGAACGAAGGGATGTCCGTGAAGGAGACGACCAAACCTACGGGGATGGTTTTAAACGGGAACATCTTTTTATTGGTGGTAATATAGGGCTGGGGTACGACAGCTATAGTTTTAACGCAGGGCTTTCGCCGGAAATCGGCTATTCGGTTGCCAGCTGGCTTGACCTGGGCGCACTCGTAAACCTGAATTATACTTCTATACGGGCA
The DNA here is from genome assembly GCA_040007355.1 of Bacteroidota bacterium. Taxonomy (GTDB): domain Bacteria; phylum Bacteroidota; class Bacteroidia; order Chitinophagales; family Chitinophagaceae; genus JACMLD01. Next base: position 2,363 of record JBDTVE010000183.1, read on the forward strand.
GATTATTATTACAACAATAATATCCGGCAACGCAGTTTTAATTATGGTGTGGGAGCATTTGCCCGGATATATCCATTGCCCTTTCTTTTTTTACAGGCAGGGCCCGAATATAACTGGGTACATTATACGCTGACGGATTTTAATTCAACGCCACATTCATCCGAATCATTTAATACCAACGCAGCCAGCATGCTGGTAGGCATTGGCTACGGACAGCGGCTGGTGGGAAGAAGCAGTATGCATATTGCACTGATGATCGACCTGCTCAATAGCGCGCAGTCGCCCTACCGCGATGGCAACGGCGAACTTATACCAGTAATAAAAGCAGGATTTGATATTTATTTTCATCCCAGGCGACATTGATGAATAACCGGGCATTGCTAAACCCGTTTTCCGGGAAAGCGCGGGGCTTCGGTCTTTAACTGGCTATTCCTCCAGGCTGATGGAACAATTGATCCACTGGGGATCCAGGCTGGCATGATAATACTTCTTATAAAAATGAATGGCCGACTCATTCCATTCCAGCACCTGCCATACCAGGCCGCCAAATTTTTTCTCTCGGGCTTCTGCAACCAGGGCTTCAAACAGTAATTTACCCAGGCCCCGGCCACGCATTTGTTCGGTTACCAGTATATCTTCCAGGTACATCCGCTGACCCTTCCAGGTAGAATAACGGATATAGTAGAGCGCAAATCCCTGTACCCGGCCCTCGGTTTCGGCTACAAAGGCCCACCACACGGGGTTTTGACCGAAACCGCTCTCCTCAAAATGTTCAGGTTTTACCGTTACTTCCTCGGGCGCCTTTTCATAGTAGGCCAGCTCCTTCACCAGTTCCAGTAATCTTGGACAGTCCTCTTTAACGGCCTTGCGTATTGTTATTTGCATTGTTTTAAAATTGATATTTCCTCCGGCAAATAAGCCTGAGGTTTGGATACTTATGGATTGGGCTTCAGACCGGCCGGGAATTTCCCCCGTATGTTCGCCGTTTTGCAATACCTGCACCCCGTTTACAAACACATCTATAAGACCGGTAGCATATTGGTGTGGTATCGCGCACTTTTTTTGCCTTTGCCTGCCGGAGATCGCCGATGAAAGCATTAGTGACTGCGTTGATGCCAATATCCGCCTTGTAAGGCTCGCCGCCATTTCCAACGTACAGCAGGCCATTGCGGATAATGATATCATAGCCGGGCGCCTGTTTGCAGGCTGCCAGCATCACAACAAAAGCAACTACCGCTGATTTTTTTTTCATGGTAGTAAATGTAAGTTAATAGTTGGAAAGCGGCTGATGGCCGAACCTTATTGGGCCAGCGAGATATTGATCTTTACACCGCCCCTTGTATTGGTGATGGGTG
>JBDTVE010000184.1:0-7681 GCA_040007355.1 Bacteroidota bacterium
TATCGGTCTTCGTTTCTTATATTTTTGCTGTGCAGTTTTGGCGCGACCTCAACAAGCTGCCCGCCCATTCGATAGCCCACAGTTGGTTTAAAGCCGCTGTATTTTTTAATGCCCTATCATCGGTGGGCGTTATGGGGCTAGCCTATATTATGGTCACAAAAAACAACCACCCAGCTGTTTACCTGGGTTCCATTTATTTCTATTTGCATTTTCAATATAATGGCTGGTTCTTTTTTGCCTGCATGGGATTGCTTTCTGCCCTGTTAATTGAACACGGCGTTGCAGGCGCCTCATTGAAAAATGTGTATCGACTTTTTACTGTTGCATGCCTACCTGCCTATTTACTATCTGTACTCTGGTTGCCCTTGCCCAACTGGATATATGCCCTGATGGTAGTAGCGGTTTTTCTACAGATAGGTGGTTGGCTGTTATTACTGGGTTTGATTAGCCCCTTTCTTACCCGCATCAGGAACAGCACGCCGCCTATCGCACAAAAACTGTTACTGCTGTCCGGTATTGCGGCTTCTATCAAGCTTCTCCTGCAGGCAGGTTCTGTTATCCCTTCGCTCAGCAAACTTGCGTTTGGATTCAGGCCAATAGTGATTGGCTACCTGCATCTGGTATTACTGGGCATTATTACCTTATTCATTACAGGCTATGTTATTGCGCAAAATTATATATCAGTTTCAAAACTGATGGTAAGGGGCCTGGCCATCTTTGTACTGGGCATCCTCTTTAATGAATTACTATTAATGACGCAGGGCATTGCAGACATCGGCTATCATGTAATTACAAATATAAATGGTCTGCTATTACTGGCTGCGATGCTGCTTTTTACCGGCATCGCCCTTTTTAATTATGGCATGCAAAAATCTACTAAATAAAGCGGCCGAGGGCTGACATTCATTTCAATAACCTTACCCCGCTGGCAAATTATTCAACAACTTCAACCTGACAAATATCAGGTTGTGCCCTGATAACCGTCATGCCCTTAACCCAAATGCGGAAATACTTTTACACAATATTGTTTGCATCTAAAACCACATGCTGCATAGTAACCAACCGATTTTTTTTCTGAACACGGTTGCTTCCGGAATGTAAAACAAGGCGGGCAGCCTCACATATCAATAAACAGCTGAACATGTTTTTATCACAAATGATAATCGCGCCCAATGAACTAGTTTCCAATATTGTAAAACAAAATCACCATACTGCGGATGTGTTCCGCAAATATTCAATTGAGTATTGCTGTGGCGGCAACAGGCCTTTGGAAACCGTTTGCATCACCATGGGAATTGAATTTGAAAAACTGAAAAAAGAACTTGAAGAGGCCGGCCGCCAGGTTCAATTATCTCCTTTTACTGAATTTTCTAGCTGGAATACTGATTTCCTGATCAGCTATATTATTCATGTTCATCACCTGTTTTTAAAAAAAACACTACCCGGCACAGCAGCCATCATTAAAGATTTTACGGAAGGACACAAGAAACAATACCCCGAGTTACAGGAAGCAGCCATTCTTTTTCAGCAACTGCAACATGAAGTAACCCTCCACCTAACCTACGAAGAAGAAACTATTTTTCCCTATATCCTCCAAATTGCACATGCCCATGACAACAAAGACTCCTATGCAAAATTGCTGGTGAAGACCCTGCGTAAACCCCTCCATGTTATCATCAAGCACGAAGAAGAAATGCTGTCTGCACTTATCCTCAAAATCAGGTTATTGACCAACAATTATATTTTACCGCCCAATGCCTGTGTAAACCACCTGCTGGTCTTATGCCGACTGAAAGACCTGGACAACGATTTAATGCAGCACATATATCTTGAAAATGACATCCTTTTTCCAAGAGCACTCCGGATTGAGTCAGCATTACTAAAATAATTTACAACGGCTTAATACTCCATACCTTTGTAATAACCAACACCTGTTACCAATGCCCAGCAGGCTTGACCACGGTCACCTGACCTCATTATTTGAAAACGCCACCGAAGGCATTATTCTCACTGATGGCCAGGGAAACATTATCCTGGTAAATCCTGCCGCCGAAAGAATCTTTCAATACAATAGTACCGAAATTGAGGGAAGGCCGATTGAAATCCTGGTTCCAGATCAATTCAGACCCGATCATCATACATTAAGAGCAGGATTTTATGCGCATCCTTCTAACCGATCCATGGGACAAAATCGGGATCTCCATGGAAAAAGAAAAGATGGAACAGGCATCGCGGTTGAAGTTAGCCTCAGCCATTATACAAGAGACAATAAAAATTTTGTAATTGCCTTTATTGTAGATATTACGCGCCGCAAGGAAATTGAACAAAATGTAACACAACAGCGAGCAGAACTGGAGCGTATTACCAATGAATTAAGAAAACTCAACTCCGATCTGGAAACAAAAGTTGAAGAACGTACTATTATATTAAAGGAAGCGCTGCAAAAACTGGAGCAATCACAATCAGAACTTAGTGACGCATTTGATAAAGAAAGACAATTGAATGAAATTAAGAGCCGCTTTGTTTCAATGGCCTCTCACGAATTTAGGACGCCGCTAAGCACGATGCTATCTTCCGCTTCCTTGTTATCAAAATATACCCAAACATCCGAACAGGATAAAAGAGACCGGCATATTGTTAAGATTAAAAATTCTATAAAAAATCTGAATGATATACTGGAAGATTTTCTGTCAATGGGAAAACTGGAAGAAGGCAAGGTGGAAAGCTATATTGATGTTTTGAACCTGCGCGAATGTCTATTTGATACCATTAACGAGATGGAGCCCTTCATGAAAAAAGGCCAGTACATTGAACAATCTTATACAGGAGACCACGTGATCCAGTCTGATAAAACTTTGTTGCGGAACATTGTTATCAACCTGGTAAGCAATGCTTTTAAATTTTCAGAAGAAGGAGATAAAATAACTATTAAAACAGTTGTTGAAAATGGGAACGCCAATATCGAGGTAAAAGACGAAGGCATTGGCATAAGTGACGAAGATCAGGAACATTTGTTTTCTAGTTTTTTCAGGGGTGCAAATGCCATTAATATTCAAGGAACAGGACTGGGTTTGCATATCGTACAACGCTACGTGGGTTTGCTGGGCGGAACAGTAACACTGCAAAGCCGTTTGAACGAGGGTACTACCATTACCATTTCTATTCCAACCACTCAATGAAAACTATATGAAATCAATTTTAGTTATAGAAGATAACAAAGATATCCGGGAAAACACAGTAGAAATACTAAGTCTTGCGGGGTATCAAACGTTTAGCGCAGAAAGTGGCAAGCTGGGCGTTGAGATAGCGCTGAAGGAAAAACCCGATCTAATTATCTGTGATATCATGATGCCTGTACTGGATGGCTATGGGGTATTGCATTTATTACGGAAAAACGCTGACACCATCAATACGCCATTTATATTCCTAACGGCAAAGATTGAACGGTCAGATTTCCGGAAGGGAATGGAAATGGGCGCGGATGATTATATCACCAAACCTTATGAGGAAATCGAATTACTAAATGCCATAGAGATACGGCTAAAAAAAGCCGATGTGTTAGAAAAAAAATACCCGGCTTCAGAACTCGGTATCAGTGATTTTTTAAAAGATGTAAAAGGGATGGGGCTCATAAAAGAACTTTCCGAAAAATACGACATCGAAAAAATAGGCAAAAAACTGACCGTTTACCTAGAGGGCAGGCGACCTAAATATCTATTCTACCTGCTGAAAGGAAAGGTTAAAGGATTCCGGAATCATGAATATGGTAAAGAATACATTACAGATATCTACTCTGAAGGGGATTTTATAGGTTATTCCTCTTTAATAGAAAATACCAATTATATAGAAAACACCGTTGTGCTGGAAGATGCGGAAATACTTCAAATACCGAGGGAAGATTTTCTGCAAATGATCTATGGAGATATCAGTATTGCCAACAGGTTTATCAGGATAATTACCCAGAATGTAAAAGAAAAAGAGGAAAGATTAATAAACCTTGCCTACAGTTCACTGCGCAAACGGGTAGGCAAGGCGCTTGCAGACATTCACCAGAAATACAATACAAACCTGGCCAATAAGCCATTAGAAATTTCCCGGGATGATATTGCACATTATGTAGGAACGGCCACGGAGTCGCTTATCAGGACACTGAGCGATTTCAAAGCCGAAAACGTAATTGAAATAAAAGGCGGCAAAATAATAATAGCAGATGTGGAGAAACTAAAAAATTTACTTTATTGAGATTGAAATATTAAAAGACAAATCCCTGTTTTTCAGCTTATTCAGGACGAACAAATGGAGGTGTCTCTGACGGAATTTCCATGCCAAAGGAAACTTGGTTTGCTGATTTTAATCCTCCAAAAACAGCACCTGTATTTCCATCTAACTAACAACAACAGATGATAAGAGGCAGGTAAAGCCGACTATATCACTTTAAATAGAAAAGGTTATTTTTGAAAAGGGTTTTTCTTTCTGTTTAGGGCACGTGTAACCCGGATGCGGAAATAGTCATAGAACAGTGCGATTAATAAAAAACAAGGGGGAATATAAAAAGCTGCAAACTTAATTCTCAGAAAAAGCAATCCGCCCAGTATGCCCCCAAACAAAAAAGAGCCAATAATGGCAACACGGAGTACGATTCTTCTCTTAACAATGGGATTGATGTTTTTAAAAGAATGAACCGCTTCAGATAAATCAATTCCCAAATCTGTAAACATGCCCGTGAGGTGGGTGGTCCTGACCACCGAACCCGAAATCATAGACACCATTGCATTTTGTATGCCCATTGAAAAAAGCAGGCTGCCGGCAAAATATTCTGTTGCGGGTAAACTATTGTTGTAATTGTGTCCGAAGTACGCAACAAATAAAAGGATAAATATTATAAAAACGATTGGTATGGTGTATGCAAAAGATTTATTTCTGCCTACTTTAGAGATATAGAAGCTTGAAAAAAATGCACCTGCCAGAAAAAGAAACAACCATAAGGCAACCATTCTTGTGGAGCGAAAATTTTTCGTGGCAACGTCTACGGCCAGCAAAGCCGCGTGCCCGGTCACGTTGGTGGTAAGAACCGAAAAGGCAAGAAAGCCCGCAGCATTGATGAATCCAGCGTTCAGGCAAAGCATTATAGCCAGGCGCATATTGTGTTTAAAACTTCTTTTTAGACCCGTGTGGCGTAGCATAGCATCAATTAAAAATTATTTCAGTACAATCTCCGAAAAATTACCGCTGGTACCACATAAGCAGGGCACCGGGTTGCTTAATTTACGCCTATTCCCCGAATGTGTTCAATTCTTACGCTTTCTTAAAAAGCCAAAAACAATATGCCGGCAAAAAGCTTCACTTTATAGCTGACAAATCTTTCCGTTCACAAACATGAAAGTGCAAAGGAATGGGTTGCAAAAGGCAAACAAATAGAAATGCTTCATACGCCAATCTGTTCTTGCTGGCTTAAATCGGTAGAAATGTAGTTTAATATACGAATTAAAGGTGTGCTTAAAGATCCGGTAGGGCGTTCAAAACAAAACCTTGTAGATTAGCTTCTGGAATACATTAAACATGCAAACAAAGAATGGGCAAAATTTTTCACATGGACATTCATGCCGGGCTGATTAATTTACCTGCTAAAAGATTACTCCCTGGCTCGCTACTCCTCTTCCAAAAAAGGATACCTGTAATCAACCGGCGGATTAAATGTTTCTTTGACCGTTCTGGCACTTAACCAGCGGTATAAGTTTAAAATAGACCCCGCCTTATCGTTGGTGCCGCTTGCCCGGGCGCCGCCAAAAGGCTGCTGCCCTACCACCGCACCGGTTGGCTTATCGTTTATATAAAAATTGCCGGCGGCATGGCGCAGCCGCACAGTAGCACGTTCCACCGCACCCCGGTCCTGCGCAATTACCGCACCGGTTAGGGCATAGGGCGAGGTATGATCAACCAGGTCGAGCGCTTTTTCAAAACCATTGGCGGGATAAACATAGACTGTTAACACAGGCCCGAAGATTTCCTCGCACATGGTAACAGACCCCGGGTTGCTGGTTTCGATTACCGTTGGCTGAATAAAATAACCATTTTTTTTGTCGCATTTGCCGCCCACCCATATAGTGGCTTTCGCGTCCTTTTTTGCGGCATCTATATATGATTTTATTTTATCAAAACTTTTTTCATCAATGACGGCATTGATAAAATTTCTAAAATCATCTACCGGGCCTATTCTAAAACTCTTTACGCCTGCAATTAGTTTTTTCTTTATCTCCTCCGCCAGATTAGAAGGAATATAGGCGCGTGAGGCCGCCGAACATTTCTGGCCCTGGTATTCAAACGCCCCGCGCAGCAAGGCGGTAACCGCCACATCCGCATCCGCGCTTTTATGCACCAGTACAAAATCCTTACCACCGGTTTCACCCACAATACGCGGGTAGGTTTTATACATGGCCATATTTCTACCAATGGTTTCCCACATTTTATTAAATACCCCGGTACTGCCGGTAAAATGCACGCCGGCAAAATTTCGGTGGTTAAAACAAACCTCTCCCAGCACCGGTCCGTCTACATATACCAGATTGATGACCCCTGCGGGCAGACCTGCTTCTATTAAGATGCGCATAAACATCTGCGCAGCATATACCTGAGTATGGGCGGGTTTCCACACCACCACATTGCCGCACATGGCGGCGCTGGTGGGCAGGTTACCGCTGATGGCTGTAAAATTAAAAGGGGTAATGGCCAGCACAAAACCTTCCAGCGCACGATACTCGAGCCGGTTGTGCAGGCCCGGGCTGCTAATGGGTTGTTGCCGGTATATTTCGCTGAGAAAATGAACATTGAACCGTAAGAAGTCTATTAGTTCACAGGCTGCGTCTATCTCTGCCTGGAAAACATTTTTACTTTGTCCCAACATGGTAGTGCCGTTCATATAAGGGCGGTACCGGGTAGCCACCAGGTCGGCGGCCTTTAAAAAAATATTGGCGCGATTCTCCCAGCTCAGGCCCGCCCAGTTTTCGCGGGCCGCCAGGGCTGCATCAATGGCTTGCTGTACATGTTTGGCTTCGCCCTGGCTGAAATGGCCCAATGTATGCGTTATCTCGTGTGGGGGATGGAGACTTATCTTTTTATTGGTACGCACTTCTTTGCCGCCGATATACATGGGAATATCAGCCACCTGACCATTTAATTCCGCCAACACCCCTTTGAGTCTTTTTTTCTCTGCAGAACCCGGCGCGTAGTTTAATACGGGCTCATTTACCGGTAATGGGTAGCTGAAATATCCGGAACTCATAATAGACATTTAGCTTGCAAAGATAGCTGGTTTGGCGCATACCGCCCGGCGGCGGAAGGCGCGGCATAAGGAGATGCCGTACAAGGGTGTGACTTAAGAATACCCAGCAAAGAATCGCTGCCCGGCCCAAAAAATAGATTACTGTACGCTTGATTCTTTTTCCATCATCAGGTAGGCCTTAATAAACCCATCCAGGCCCCCGTCCATGACAGGCTGTATGTTACCCACCTCGTAGTCGGTGCGGTGGTCTTTGATCATTTTATAGGGATGAAAAACATAGCTGCGTATCTGGCTGCCCCATTCTATTTTTTTCTTGGAACTGTTCACGGCGTCTCTAAGCTCATTTTTTTTGCGCAGCTCCAGCTCATACAAGCGGCTCCTAAGCATTTCCATGGCCCGCTC
>JBDTVE010000185.1:0-3463 GCA_040007355.1 Bacteroidota bacterium
AACGCAAGCATTTTTTCAGCAAAACTCATACGCAAATGTACAGCATCAACTTTATGCCTTTTGTGATGTCATTTCTTCAAAACGTTGTTCATAGTCGGGCCGCAGGGTGCCCATCAGCCGGTCCCAAAAAGTAAAATACAAACTGTAATTGCCTTTAAAATACTGGTGGTGCTGGTTATGACTCACAGACGTATTGATCCATTTACCCAGCCAGTGCCGGTTGAGCCCTTTTGGATATAGTTCGTATCCCAGGTGACCGTATACATTGTAAACGATCATAAAGAAAAAGAAAACAAAGAAATGCAGGGGATGAACCGGGATGGTAAATAAGAAAAGCGCAAAAATGCCGGCTTCCAGGATGGCTTCCAGCGGGTGAAATGCATACGCGGCCCAAGGCGAAGGATTGGTAGACTGATGATGTACCAGGTGAAAAAGCGAAAAGAGTTTTTTATGGTGCATCAGCCGGTGTGTCCAGTAAAAATAAGCATCGTGTATGATGAGCATTAAAGGAAAAGCGGCAAAAAAATAAAGCCACCCATGATCACTGATATTTTTATAATAGGTTGTATGCGGCGCAATCACCGGATTTCTTGTCAGCAGCATGGCAACAAAACTGAAAATAGCAATGGTACAAACGGAATAACCGATTTCACGCAGATAGTCTTGTTGACGGGGATACCGGGTCTGTATTTTCCTATACATGGCCTTATTTTTCAACACCACGTAAAAACACAAAAATGCAATGGCCGCCACTACAAAATAGCGGGCGCCGATTTTCTCAGCAAAAAAGAAATAGTCTTTCCAGTGCATTTGTATCAGTAAAAAAAGTGTTTTGAAATACAGGACCTTAAACAGGTGCTGTTTTCAAAACACTATATGATAACCGTCCTAAATCTGTCTATCTTCCATGTCTTCCACCACCGCCACCGCCGCTTCCACCTCCGCCGCTACCACCTGATCTTCCGCCACCGCCTCCGCCGTTGTTAAAACTGGGCCTGCTGCCACCACCCTCACCGTTGTTAAAACTGCGGATAGGTGCGCTGCTACGTTGCGGCCTGTCTATACTTTGTGGCCTGCTAAAGCTCCTGCTATTGTCGGTACTTCTTTGCGGGTTGTACGCGGGTTGCCGCACAGGCGCCTGGTTATTATTTCTGTTATTATCGTAACTGCGCGGGCTGTATTGCCGTTGCGGCGTGTTTGTTTCGGGTATGCTATTACTATTATTTGACCGGTTGCCATTCCCGAACCGGTTGTTGTTATTATTATTGTTGAACCGGTTATTATCACTGCTTCCATTGGCATTCGGGCTATAGGTTCTGCGGCCACTATTGTTGAACCCGGTGTTATTACGAGTACGGTTGCCATTGGTAAAGCCCCCGTTATTACCAGCCCTGTTACCATTGTTAAAACCATTGTTGTTGCCGGTACGGTTGCCGCCGTTGTTATTGTACCGGCCATAACCATTGCCACGATTGCCATTTAAGGCCCCATTGCGGTTATAATTATTGCCGTAGCGATTATTGTTCACAAAACTCCGGTTATTGTACGCATACACATTTCGGCGGTTGTTATAGATATTATTGTTATAGTGAATATTAATTCTTGTGCTGTTCCGGTAGGCAATGCCCCGGTTATAGCCATAATATCCGTAGTTGTGATTATAACCCCTGCCCCATGCATAAGCGGGTCTGTAAATGGACGGGCCCCACCAGCCACCATACCCAAAACCTCCCCCCCACCAGGAGCCCATTCCAAAACCAATATCGAACCAGTCGTAGCCAAAGTCATAACCAAAGCCCCAGCCATACCAAGGAGTATAGTTCATACTAAAGCCCCAGGTGTAGGGACGTGCATAATAATGATGACGCCACCACGGCCGGTAATAATAACCTGTTCCATATACCAGGGTGGAACCGTACACATAAGCGTTCAGGTAACCAGGCGTATAACCGGTATAAACATAATCCGGCGTAGCATCATATACATATACATACTTAGAATTGTATACCGGGTAGCTGGGCGGTATCCTGTCCACATCTTCCGGGCGTGTTGTACTTACTTCCCAGGGTCCGGAAGCGCTGTTCGATTGAAACCATACACCATTGTCTACCGCATAGTACATCCCCTCCATTTTTAAGACAGTGGCCGAAGCGTTAACGGCATATTGTAAACGGGTGCCGCTGATGTTTTCAAATTGCGGGTCACCGTCATAACTAACGTTGGCGGTGGCTGTTTTTCGATCCACTTTTGCCGTTTGTGGTATTGCTGCATCCGTTATTGCTTCATCTGCCTGATCCGTACCTCCTACACTTGCCAGCACATTGTCTTTGGGCGAACCCGCGGGGATCTTTGCAAAATCAACCGGCAATCTATCTGCCTCAATAAACTGCCACTGGCTTTTTAAGGAGGAAGACCTGTACCAGCGACCCGACAGCAATACATAATACTGCTGCGAGTTAACATCCATGAATATATCGTTTGAAGAATTTTTTACATATAGCAAACCGGTGTTTTCCACGGGTGTAAAATTTGCTTCGCCATCAGATTGAATCAGCTCTGCGGGTTGGGTGCTTACGATGATTTCCGGTACTGTATTGCTGCTAAGGGAACTGGCGTCATCATTACCATTTTTATTGTTACCAATGCTGGTATTGCTGCTGTTCTGGCTGTTTTTTACAGCGTTCTCAATCTGTTGCAGGTTATCGGGCACATTGGCAACATAATTATAAGGACCGGTTGCAGCAGGCGCACTGAACCATTGTTTTCCACCGTACAAGTAAAAACGTCCATCCTTATTCTTCACAATTGTAAACGGGGAATTCACCACTACCTCTACGCCGTAAGTTGAATTGTTTTGCATTTTGGGCTCGCCATCTATCAGCACCAGCATGGAAGGTTTGGTGGTATAGATCACTTTGGGCGGCGCATTGTTAAATGAGTTGGTTAAGGTTGCCTGCTGCCGGGTATCGTCAAGTGAATGTTGCAACGCTACTTTTGAGATGTTGATATTCATTTGGGGGATTGCGGATTCCAGTTTTTCTTTAATTTCACTGGTAGCGGCTTCATCTACACCATCGGGAAATTTAATATTGGTAACCTGCAGGGATTGAATGCTCACCGCGCTGCCATTATCTGCAACATTTGCTTCCCACCAGAAAGCCCCAAAAACCGGGTCTGTTTTGCCACCTGGGATAACGGATATGGCCGACCTGGATTTTACGGTATTCCCGGAATACGATTCCACCTGTGGCTGGTAAATTTTTATCAATTCACCATTATTGCCTGTTATACTTTTAGGCCAGTCCTGTTGCGCAAATGCAGCGCCGCAAAAAATAACGGTGCATAAAAACAACCAGGATCTTTTGTAAAAGATGTTCATGATGAAAATTTTATTTAAATAATAATAGTCAGATTCTTACCTGTATGAGACGGTTTAGCTTACCTAAAGTTTGTTCTAATTACT
>JBDTVE010000186.1:0-9189 GCA_040007355.1 Bacteroidota bacterium
TTATCGCGGAGACGCAATGCATTGGGTTTTATCGCGGAGACGCAATGCATTGCGTCTCTACATCATCCCTTTTGTTTTACGTAGCCGCGCCATTTTTCAATGACCTTTTGCATGTCGTCGGCCAATTCGCTGTTAAACAACACGGGTTGCCGGCTGGTAGGATGTATAAAACCGATGGTTTTGGCATGCAGCGCCTGGCGCGTACAAATTTCAAAACAATTTTCCACAAACTGCTTGTACCGGGCAAAGATGGTACCTTTTACAATACGGTCGCCGCCATAGGTATCGTCATTAAAAAGCGGGTGCCCCAGGTATTGCATGTGCACGCGTATCTGGTGGGTGCGACCGGTCTCAAGTCTGCATTCTACCAGTGTAACATAACCGAAACGTTCCAGCACCGTATAGTGAGTAATGGCTTCCTTGCCGTGATCGCCATCGGGATAAGCGGCAAATAATTTCCGGTGCTTCAGGTTGCGGCCTATATGCGCTACAATGGTACCGGTATCGGCAGCCACATCGCCCCAGACCAGTGCATAATACCGGCGGTGCACGGTATGGTCAAAAAATTCCCGCGCAAGCGAGGCAACGGCTTTATCTGTTTTTGCCAGCACCATCAGCCCGCTGGTATTTTTGTCGATGCGGTGTACCATGCCAAAACGCGGCAGGGTTTCTTCCGTAATGCCTTTGTTTTTTTGTGTAAGGTACCAGGCCACACCATTTATCAGGGTGCCGGAATAATTGCCGCAACCGGGGTGCACCACCATGCCTGCCGGTTTATTGATAATTAATATGTCATTGTCTTCAAAAGCAATATTCAGGGGTAAGTTTTCCGGCACAATTTCTTCGCCCGGTGCTTCCCGATCGCTGTACACCACAATTTCATCGGCTGGTTTTATTTTATAATTGGGCTGTACCGACCGGGTATTTACCAGTACGCGGCCTGCTTCAATACCTTTTTGTATTTTGTTCCGGGTAGCATTTTCAATTCGCGCCGTTAGAAATTTGTCCAGCCGCAAAGGTTCCTGTCCTTTGTCAACTCTAATGTAAAGCCGTTCGTACAGCTCCTCCGGCCCTTCCTGCTCCAGCAATTCTTCCTGTTCAGCTTCTTTGTGCATGGAAACCATTTTTGCAAATATACCTTTTTGCAAACGCTTGCCCTATTATGCCGCTGTTCGTGGAGAAGCGCCATGGGAATAATTTTAAACAGCCTACCTTTGGTATTGATGCAGCAGGTGTATTTTGAAGATTTGGGGCTGGTGGACTATAAAACCGCCTGGGATTACCAGGAGCGGCTATTGCACGCCAATGTAGCGGCCAAATCGGCGACTTATAGCCCTTCGGAGGCATTGTCCACGGGGTTGGTCATTGCTGGCAGCACAGATAAATCCGACGAACCGATGCCCGCCACCCGGCATTCCCTTCTTTTTGTGGAACACCCGCCCGTGTATACGCTTGGCAAAAGCGGGAAAATAGAAAACATTTTATTAACGGAAGCAGAAAGACTTGCAAAGGGGATCGATTTTTATTATAGCAACAGGGGAGGCGATATCACGTTTCACGGACCGGAGCAACTGGTAGGGTATCCCATTCTTGATCTTGAAAAATTCTATACAGACATCGGCCTTTATCTCCGGAGTCTGGAAGAGGTAATCATACGCACCATGGCGGATTACGGTTTACACGGAGAACGCTCTGCGGGCGAAACCGGGGTATGGCTGAACCCCGGTATAAAAGGAAAAGAACGAAAAATTTGCGCTATCGGTGTACGTTGCAGCCGTTGGGTTACCATGCACGGTTTTGCCTTTAACATTAATACCGACCTGGCTTATTTTGATCATATCATTCCCTGTGGTATACAGAACAAGCAGGTTACTTCGCTCAGCCGGGAGTTGGCGAGAACGGTTTCGGTTTTGGAAGCCAAACAAAAAGTAAAACAGCATTTTGAAAATGTATTCGGCGTGGAGCTGGTATCTTAGAAATCTTTTGGAATAAACAATTTGTGTTTTTCTTTCAGTACACCGTCTTCATATAATTCAAACGTAAACCAACCCGCATGCATAAAATTTGCTTTGTCAAGCGTAAGCTGGCTGTCCTTTATCTGTTTTATTTCTAATATGGGCATATTGAATTCATCAAAAAATTTCAGGGTGTATTTTTTTTCCGCCGCCAGAGGTAACGCAATTCTTATATCACCGTCTTTTTCCGTAAACACGTAGCGCGATGGCCTGTATACTTCTTTGGGCACAAAAGGTTTTATCACAAGTGTATCTGCTGTGCTGAAACTAACGGTGTCTTTTGTACGCAGGGCCAGCGAATCCCGGAACCGTCTTAATGATCGTTCGCCAATCTGAGCCACCAGGGTATCTCTTTTTTTGACGAAGATGATTCGTTCCGGCAGCTCCCTGGGTTTGTTTTCCGGTCTTAGCGGTTCTTTTTTTTCGGACAGTTTTGGGCGTGTCTCATCGGGAAAAGGTGTGATACCGGGTATGGATGGCTCGGTTGCCAGCGGTTCAACCAGCCGGCCATTTTTTGACAGATCGTTTAACCTGCCTGTATCGGGGGCCGGTCTTTTTGATTTGCTGAATACATATTTGCCGCTGTCCAGTAAAATATAAAGGCGGTAAAACATGTGTTCGGTAACAGCCTTTGTATCTACATAACCGTTTTGCAGCACCGTGGGATCGGGAAGCGTAAGAATAGACCTGAAATTTTTTGTGCTGTCCAGAGAACGCTGGATACTCAACTGATGTATAGTCTTCCCGTATGGATTGTTCCAGCTAACGACAATGCGGTTATTGCCTTTGTTCACCAGCGTAAACGAAGGAAGGGTGTCCTGGGCGGTGGCGGCACTGTGCAGGAAACCTGCCAGTACTAAAATTCCAAACTGTCGGAACATGTTTTGTTATTGTTGTAGTCCTGTTTTCTTAAAAAAAAGCAAAGATAGCCGTCGCTCTTCAAGCAATAAGGTTAAAAAACCAGTGTTTTGGGGGGCAATGAATCATTTCCCTGCAAGCCCCCGCTGTGAATGGCCAATAACCTGCTTGCCGCAGGAAAATAGTTCTTTTTCAGCAGATCAAAAATGGAAAAGAATAATTTCCCGGTATACACAAAATCCGTAGGAATATGGGTTTTAAAATAAAAGCGGTTCATAAATTCAAACAACTGCTCATTTTTTTTTGCATAGCCCCCCATATGATAACCCGTCAGCACCTTAACTCTTTGCCGGTTTGTTTCCGCAATACCCGGTGGTAACCAGTTGTCGAATCCTTTTAACACCGGGATACCGATAACCTGGTGGTTCCGTGTTGTACCCTGCACCAGCCCCGCCAACAGTGTGCCGGTGCCCACGGCGCAAAGCAGGTGTGTGTAGTGGCCCGGTTTCATCAGCCGGGTTATTTCAGTCGCACCTTTAATACCTGGTTCGCCCGCGCCGCCTTCGGGTATTATGCAGGGATGATGGTATTTATCTTCCAGTTGTTTTATAAACGCAGGATCATTTTTTTGATTGTACGCTTCGCGGCTTACAAAGACCAATTGCATGCCGGCGCCGGCGGCCTTCTGCAAGGAAGGGGAGAAATCCGCCGGCCGCTCGCCCCGTATGATACCAATACTCTGTAAACCGGCTTTCCTGGCAGCGAAGGCGGTGGCTACGATATGGTTAGACCAGGCGCCCCCGAAACTAAGCACGCTATTCTGCCCTTTTGCAAGGGCCTGTTCCAGGTAATACTTTAATTTAAACCATTTGTTGCCGGATATAACAGGGTCAATTTTATCAAGCCGAAGCACTTCCAATGTGCAGTTACCGGCCATTGATTCTGTTAGTGGTACCGTATCGGTGCTGGCTGCCGAAAGGTTTACTATGTTTTCCGGTAATTTATGCATAGCCTGTTTTGTTCCACAACTTTATTTTATATTTTCGTGCCCACAAAATAAAATACATGCAGCAACCCACCCTTTTAATATTGGCCGCCGGCATGGCCTCGCGTTACGGGAGTATGAAACAGATACAGTCTTTCGGTCCCGGCGGGGAAACAATCGTGGATTATTCAATATACGATGCGATACGTGCGGGGTTTAAAAAAGTGGTTTTTATTATCCGCAAAGAATTTGCGGATGACTTTAAAGAAATATTCGAGCCCAAATTTAAAGGCAGGATAGCGGTTGATTATGTTTTCCAGGATTTGAATGCGTTTACAGATGGCTACCAGGTACCGGCCGAGCGCACCAAACCATGGGGAACAGCACACGCGGTATTGTGTGCCAAGGCGGCCATTAACGAGCCGTTTGCAGTTATTAACGCCGATGATTTTTATGGGCGGGATGCCTTTGAAAAAGCCTATGATTTCCTGACCACGGGGGCAAACGAAAAAACATATTCCATCATTGGATACGAGCTGTTAAAGACTCTTTCGGATAACGGTACTGTTAACCGCGGCGTGTGCCAGGTTGATGCAAAAGGCAATCTTAGCGCTATTGCTGAACGCATCAATATTTCCAGGAAAGACGGAAAAATTGTTTGTGATGATAACCAGGAGCCAAAGGAATTACCACTTAATTCTAGTGTGTCCATGAACTTCTGGTGTTTTGCGCCTTCCATTTTTCCCTATTCGGAAAAACTGTTTAATGAATTCCTGGCCAAAAATCTGAACAATCCCAAAGCGGAATTTTTTATACCCATTGTGGGCGATGAATTTATAAACAGCGGGGGAGGGGTGATCAAAGTAATCCCTACTTCTTCACAGTGGTTTGGTGTTACTTATAAGGAAGATGCGCCGGGTGTTAAGGCAAGCCTGGATGCACTTGTACAGGCAGGGGAATATCCACCCAGCCTTTGGGGCCGGTAAACCGGTCGCCTTTTTATTCCACTAAAATTTTTATATCCCAAAAAAAATGGGGCAGAACGAATGTCTGCCCCAATAGGGTAATATGAGGGAAATAAGTTTGTTACTGGTAGGTTTTAACCAGGAAAACGCAATCTTCAATCTTTTTAATCTGTTGCGGTCTCTCCATTCCTTTTACAGAGGAAATGGTATTTATCCGGATATTCTGGTAAGCCGTATCTTTTTTTAGTTCCTCCAGCGTTTTAAAAATATTCCGGGCGGTTACGGCAAACACAAAGCCTTGGGCCTGTAATTGCCGGGTACTGAGTATGCCCACCACCTCGCCGTTTTTATTAAATACGGGGCCGCCGCTATTACCTGGGTTGGCCGCCACTGCAATCTGGCAGCTCATGGTATCGCCATTATAGCCCGTGCTGGCGCTCATATATCCTTCGCCGTATACAATTTCATCTCTTGGGAACCCAAGGGTAAATATCTGCTCACCCAGGTCGGCACCGGTTTTTTTAAAACCATAAGGTAGTCCGGCAAAGGGTTTGAATTCGCTGTCTTCAATTTTCAGGATGGCCAAATCACGTTCTGCATCTGTACGCACCACGAGTGCTTTAAATTCCTGCCCCCTGCTTTGCACAATAATGGTTTTTGCATCTTTAACTACATGGGCATTGGTAACCAGGTATCCTTTTGCATCTATCAGAAATCCCGTGCCGCCAAATTTGAATATTTCATTCTGCGGCACCCGGATGGTCTTTGCGCTATCCCTTACTTCGTTGGTAAGAATATGTGTCTGACGCTCCAGAATAGATATTTTCCGGTTCAGCTGTTCAATCTGGGGTGTGGTATTGGGGGTAAAATAAGCCACCAGGCCGCTGATGGTAATGGCAATAATGCCCGCAATGGAGGCAGCCACTGCCCATACGCGTCTGTATTTTTTAAACAGGTCAACTACCTTAGCTTTGGGGGCACGTGGTTTAATAACACCGGCATCCAGCAGGTTTTCATGTATTTCTTCCAGTGAGGACCGAAACGCAATCCGGTCACTGAACTGGTTCAGTCCAGTAAGAAAAAGGCTGTGTTCTACCACAAATTGGTCCAGCTCAGGATTCGACTGGCGAAGTTGTTCAAAATGAGACAGTTCCTCCGGGGTCATCTGGCCTTGCAAATAGCGCTCAATATCTGATAGCTGAATGTCTTCCATTATTTATATTTATGTTCACTTTTTTTATGCTGTGCAAAAAATAATCTTTTCAACCGGTTCAGGCACTTGTATTTCTGATTTTTGGCATTGTCTGCATTGGTATACCCAAAACTGGTTGCTATTTCCGTCATACTTCTTTTCTGCAAGTAGTAGGCCTCCAAAAGACTCTTGCAGGGCTCACCCAGGTTCATCAGCGATTTTTCCATGGCCTGGAACTGGAAGTTTCGTTGTTCATGCCCTTCTATTTCCCCCTCAACCGGCACGGTTTCCTTTATATTGTCAATTCGTCCGGCGTATTTCTGAATCTGATGTAAACGCTTGAGCCACAACCTCCTGCTAATAGAATAAAGGTATGTTTTTAGCAGACAGTTCAGTTCAAAACCACCAGATTTTGCCTTTTCATACAGCACAATCATCGTCTCCTGGAAAATATCCCTTGCTTCTTCAGCCGATCCGTTGTTGTTGATAATCAATGCCTGAACCATATTATAATGGTCTTTATAAATGGTTTCGGTCGCCTGTTTATCGTTTTTTGCCAGTCTTTTCAGTAATTCTTTTTCCGAAAGTGCTGTGTTCACGCTTGCTGTTATTTAATACTCAAATTAACAAATTGTAACCCAAAAAAAAGCCCAAATTTTTTTTACGGAACATGGGTTACCTTTTTTACTTTCCGGTATAAAGCTCAAATCATTATTTTACAAACAAACACACAAAAAATGAAAAAATTTCTTTTAGTTTTAGCCATCGGTGCAATTGTTACCGCTTGTAATAACTCAGCTGATACAGCTACTTCTGCTACTGCTACTGCAGATTCAATTGCAAAAGCAGATTCTACTGCAAAAGCAGATTCTTTAGCTAAGGCTTCTGTTGACACAACTAATAAGATGAGCGCCGACCCTGCCATGAAGGCTGATTCTATGAAGAAATAATTTCACGTTTTTTCATATGGCAAGCAATCGTTAGAGGCCGTCCTGTTCGCAGGGGGGCTTTTTTGCGCGCAGTGAATACCGGAAATATTCAGGTTGCAACCAGTGCCGTTTGTGTCTCCCCAGCTACGTTGAAAATTCACCTGTTTTACCCCGGTAGCATCCAGTTACCGTGCTAAGCACCGCTACCTTGATAATTGGTGCATGGTTTTCTTTTTTAACCGTTTTGCAATCCTTACTTTTGTGCCCTCAAAAAAGTAAAAGTAATGCAACTGTCATCAGTACTCCAGCGATTTAATGAGCCCGAAACCCTTAAAATGGCAAAGCTTGGAAGGGAACTCCGGGCAAAAGGGATAGATGTAATTGATTTAAGCCTGGGAGAGCCCGATTTTGATACCCCCGCACATATAAAGGAAGCCGCTAAAAAGGCAGTAGACGATAATTTCTCCCACTATACACCTGTAGCCGGTTACCTGGACTTGCGTGAAGCCATTTGTTCGAAATTAAAACGCGATAACGGGCTTGATTATAAACCGGAGAATATTGTTGTGTCAACCGGCGCCAAACAAAGCCTGGCAAATGCCATACTGGCCGTGGTAGACGATAATGAGGAAGTAATTATTCCTACGCCTTATTGGGTTACTTATAGCGAACTGGTTAAAATTGCCCGTGGAAAAGTGGTGGAGGTAAGAACAAAAGTTGAAAACGAGTATAAGATAACGCCTGCTGAACTGGAAGCGGCGATTACGCCCAAAACAAAAATGTTTTTGTTTTCTTCGCCCTGTAATCCTTCCGGCGCCGTTTACAGCAAAACGGAACTGGAAGCGCTGGCTGCCGTGTTTCGTAAACATCCCGGTATCTTTATTATTTCAGATGAAATATATGAATACATCAATTTTGTTGGCAAACATGAAAGCATTGCTCAGTTTGTCGATCTGAAAGAACGTATTATTATTGTAAATGGCCTGAGCAAGGGTTTTGCCATGACGGGCTGGCGTCTCGGTTATATTGCAGCTAATGTGGAAGTGGCAAAAGGCTGCGAAAAACTACAGGGACAGTTCACCAGCGGCGCAACGGCGGTAACACAACGTGCAGCCATTGTTGCACTCACCGGTGACCTGCGGCCTTCAAAAGAAATGACCGAGGAATTTACCCGTAGGAGAAAAAGAGTGCTGGAAATCATAAAAGAAGTACCGGGTGTAAAATGTTTTGAACCCCAGGGCGCTTTTTATATATTCCCGGATGTTCATTCCTATTATGGCAAGAGCGATGGCACCACGAAGGTTGCCAATGCGGCTGATTTCTGTATGTACCTGCTCAATACAGCACATGTATCTTCTGTAATGGGGGATGCTTTTGGAGAACCCAATTGCGTTCGTTTTTCTTTTGCCAACAGTATGCAAAACATTGAAAGAGCCTGGGTAAGAATCCGGGAAGCGCTTGCAAAACTGAAATAATTTTAACGATAGTGACTAGCGTCATACGATTCCGTATGGCGCTTTTTTTTGCGCGGGTTGTGTATGGGTTATTGGTGAAAGCGCAGATGACGTGTTACAATTTTTGCGCTGCTATATTTTAAGCCGTTACAGACACCATATCCAGTACCTTTTCCCCCAATGCGGTATTCCCCTCCATCTGCACATCTTGAGCCACCGCTTCCTTTCTCCAGCTTTTTGTAAAAAATTTCCATGCAATATCGCCGGGTAGGGTGGTGTGTGCTGTCGGCGGCCGGGTATTCGTTTTACACAATTCCCATTTTTCCTTTTTTTCCAGGAACCAGTTACCGCCGCCCTCACCGGTGATGGTCACCTGTATAACGGTGCTTTCAACGGCCGCCAGATGCCGGTAAGTGTAGGGCAACGCCATCATAAAAGTGTCCAGTACGGGGTGATACAATTCTTTTGTCAGGATCCCAGGTTTGCCAACCGCATCGCGTATCTGTTGTTGGTGGTGCCAGCGCTCAGTATATTCACGTGCAATATGAAACCAGTTCATGGAGCGTTCTTCGCCCGCTCAGGATACACCAAACAATGCGGGACCCAGCAGGTCCGAGGATGCTATTTGCGCGTTGTAGTGGCGGCGGGTCATTTCCATTAATTGTACCAGCAGGGTGGGGCTGACCCTTTTTATGGCGTTTACAAAATCGGCGTTCAGCCGATTCAGGTATTGAGAGAGTTCGTGGATGGAGCCTATGTTTTTCGTTGGGTTGACAAAATAATTATCCCTG
>JBDTVE010000187.1:0-7979 GCA_040007355.1 Bacteroidota bacterium
ATCTATAGCAGGGAACGAAATGCTCTATGAATTATTTAACGAATCAACTTTTTTTACAAATAATATTTTCGGCAAAAGCTAGTAAGTTGCTTGGGATGCAATTTCAATCTGTTGGCAAAGCAATGATTAAAATACCGCTGCCAATGAATAGCAAAGGTTAAAGCAGATTGGCACCAGTTTTCAGTCTGACTTGCTTGCCATTGCATTTCAGTAAAGCCCCGATTCCGGAAGGAAGGACGATCGAACCGGATAAGGAGTTATTTTCCTGATGAAGATCAAATTCAATCATCCCTTTTATCGTATGGTAGTTTAGTTTGATGTTCTTTAATCCACCCAATTTGGGTTCAATCTGCAGTTCTTCATAACCTGGTTTCAGGGCTGTAATGCCTACAATATTCATGTACAAAAAATAGAAAGGCACCACCGGGCAGTGGCTCCATTGGTTATTGCTATCGGTAGTTATCTGCCAGTTCTCGGCAAGTGTATTGTTTAAAGTTACAGACGGGATTTCATACCAGATACTGGCAAATTCATTCAACACAATAGACTGTTGTCCCTGTTTGGCAAGCGCCCAGTACCGCCAACAGGAATTTGCGGGGTAAGAAATGCCCAGGTTTTCCGGACGGTTAATAAGAATTTCCTCCATGGATTTTGATGCAGCCGGCAGCTGATCAAACAGTATAGCCGTAGCGAGTGAACGATCGCACATGCGTGCGGCTTTTTCTTCAGCCAGCCAAGGCAAGTTATTGATGAAAGCCTGGTCACGTTTGCTATAGAATTTTTTGATGGTTGCCTGTAAAATCCGCTGGCCATTCTTTACTGCCTCAGCGGCAAGGTCTGCAGCATTAAAAGCCCTGCACAATGGTGCGAACGCATGTTCCATCATGGCGGCGGCGTATAAATTGAATGCGCATTGCTTGTGTTTCTGCTGCAGATAGGCGTCATGATCTATCCAAACGCTGGGTATGCCGATATTTTCAACCGGCAATAAGTAGTCATTGCCTTGCAAAGACAAAAGATATTTGTAAAATTTTACAAGTCTTGGAAAAATTTCGGACAGTACAACAGTGTCACCAGTATATAAATAATAATAAAAACAATCAAAATTAAATCCAACACCATGATCAAGCAATGGCCCCCAGGAAGTCATTCCCATTTGCCGCTCTGGTAAACGGGCCAGCCTGTCAAACGCAGGCCAGCAATCTAAAAAATAGCCTTCTAAAGTGATGCCCTGGCTCCAGGTAGTTAAGTAGCGGGCAACCATTTCCGTTTCACCAAATCCATATAAAAGGGCGTGTACAAGGTGACCCACGTCGCCACTGTACTGTTGCCTTTCCCTGGCCATACCATCTACACAAGTTTCCTGGCAGCAATTATAAATGGTATTAACGGACGCATTGAAAAGGGCCTGTACTTTTTTATTGTCTACCTGCACCAAAGGCTGATGGCTCCAATCATAAATACGCCGGCGTACACCCAAATCCGACACCGTAATAGTTCTATTTCCATTTCGTATGTGCAATTGCATCCAACGCAGTGATTCAAAATCAAAAGTTTCAAAAACATTGACACCTTCCCGGCAGACAAATCTTGTCCATGAATTGAAATGTGTGTTCATCAATGCATCTGTACCGGTTGAATGCGCTTCATGCACCATAAGTTCGATAATAGTTCCTTCAGGCGCTTCTACCGTAAAATACGGAAAGCCGACCACCTGTTCCGCCAGTTCAAAGGTAAGCACCGCCGCCGCTCCCACCGGCGTCTCTACGCGGTATTGGCTTCCGGTGGTTTGTACGGTGATGTCTCTTATAATATCATAACTCTGTGTCTTAGGTGTTACAAACCGGAAATAGGTTTCCGGATCGGTTTTCCAATGTACGCTGTATTGTTCAGATAGTTTTTGTACAGGCACTTTCATTTCGCACAGTAATTTTATACTTCGTGCCCTTAGCTCACAATCTTGCGCATTGCCTGCAGCATCATTCAAATAGTCGCTTGAGTTAGTGGCCAGCGCAGGCTTGTCAGCAGCGCCTTTCAGCAGGGCCGCAGAAAACCATCCTGCAGACCTATCACCATACTTATTCCATCCGTAGGGGTATTTTCTTGCATCAAACTCTTCCTGGAATGCGCGTAGATACCATCGTTTGTATTGACCGGGCCGCCAGCTATCGGCAACCTTTATATTCCACGAATCATCTGATACAAAAAGCTCTTTTGTTCCATCTGCGTATTCAATATCCATTTTAAAAATAAAGCCGGGCTTACCAATCGGCCAGGTGCCATCCCCCAAACCATAAAACAATACTTCAACCCCCACGATGTTATTACCGCTGTTCAATGCGTGTGTTATATCAAAAGGATCTGCCTCAGACCAGCGTGGGTCGGATGGCGCCGGACCAAATTGAACACGGAGTCCATTGGCATATAATTTATACCGGCTTTCCCCTGTTATCCAACCGGTAGCTTTTACGGGTTTCTCTTTTAAAAAACAGCTCTTCCGAAACAATAAAATAGTATTTGGGAGTGTACGTTGCGCGGGCAGCCAAATCCATCTGGCCGGAGTTAAATCAAGTTTTTTAGAAATCGTTTCGCCTACAGGTATTTCAGCAGCATTAACCACTGAAACGTTTTCCTTTGCATTAAGAGCAGGCAGCAATACAGAACTGCCTGCCAGTAAACTGGTCTGAAGAAATTCTCTTCTGGTGGAATGCATCAGTTATATTTTTTGTTAAAGTTAATTGAATTCCAATACTTGAAAAGGGACACACAATATTAAGTTCCAGGCATTTGGCAACCATTTGTTCTGTAAACCATCTATTTTTTAATTGCGAAAGGAAGCCGTTAGAATCTATTTTCACCGAAGTACATTCGAAATGTATGGAACTCCTTTCTTCGTCAAAATGATAGCTGTCATCCGCTTTAAGTATACTGTCAATTAAATAAAAATGTTTGTTTTCAATCCACCCTGTCATACCGTTAAATCACTAAGCTGAAGTGCAACCCTGTTTCAGTTATGCAATATAAGGAGTTTGAATTTTTATTTGTATTTATGTGCATCATGCCTAACCATAAACGACCTGCGGCCTTTATCGGCTACAATCATTCCAATTCGTTGTGGCATTACTCATTCTACAACCTCTTTACCGGGCCAGGTCGTTGCCTGGATTTTTTACCTTCTCTATCGCTCCAAAAAAAATACTCTTGGCAGCATACCATACCGGCCCTTCTCCGAGAAGACTTGCGGAAGAATATAATTCGCTGGCTGCTCACCAGTGAGGCATTCAATTAATTTCTCCATATTTTAGTTGTGCGTGGGTATTGTGCAGATAGGGCTCATCGTGATTGAGAACAGACAAGTGCATGACATAAAATCCGATACTATAAATTGAAATTATGAGTCAATTTCAAGCATGACAGATTCACCCCTGCCAAAATGCTTAACAAGCCATTCAACGGCAAGATCTGTTTTGCGGGACTTTATTGCCTTTACAATCTGGCGATGCTCGTTATCTGTCAATTCATAGTCAGAGACCTGCTTTTGGGTTTTGCTCAGCTGCTGGTGAAAAAGTGGTATATGACCGGCTTTATAAGCTTGAGCGAGCTTATTGTTTTCGGCAAATTCTATAATGGCTTCATGAAATTTTACATCTGCTTCGCAGGCACCACCAAAATATCTCTTTTTTACCATGGAAGTAAAATCATCGCAAATTTTCTCGAGCTTTTCAATTTTCTCCTTTGTAATTTTTACTGCCATTAACCGGACAGCCCCTACTTCCAGAATTTCCCTTAATTCCCTGATAGTATGCACATCTGCCGACGACAATGAATTTACAAAATAACCTCCTTTCGCACCAAGACTTACCAACTGCTCGCCTAGCAGGCGGTTTAAACCCTCTCTTACTGCCATCCTGCTTACCCCAATATTAGTGGCCCAGGTATCTTCTTTTAGCCTCGTCTTGGCAACCAGTTGGTTACTCAGTATTTGTTTGCGTATTTCCAGATAAGCTTTTGCCGCCTGTGAAGTTGATTTCATAATTCATAAATGTTTACAATAAATAATTAATTTTGTAAACAATATTTTTTGTACTATTGTGAAGTTAAATATTTGAACAATGATTACAAAAGAACTTAGATCTAATTCGGAAAAAATTTCTGAAGAAGCCAGGCGATATATAGCCGGAGGAGTTGTTTCCATGAACAGAAGAGTAACACCGAATATAATTTTCAAGCAGGGAAAAGGCAGTAAAATATATGATATTGAAGGTCTGGAATACATTGACTACCATGCAGCCTTTGCGCCCCATTTTCTGGGACATAATAATGAAACAGTTAATAATGCCGTAGCAGATACTATTAAAAACAACTTATCTCTGATAGGTAGCGGTACCAATGAACTGGAAGTGGCGCTGGCCAAAATGCTTTGCGAAGCTGTACCTTCTCTGGAGTTGGTTCAGATAACCAATACAGGTAGTGAAGCAACCGCACATGCCATAAGATTGAGCAGGGCTTTTACCGGCAGGGAACATATCATCTTAACGCTTGGGGGATATAACGGCTGGCACAATGACGTTGCCAGGGCTGTTATGCCTGGCCTGGATGAAATTGGTAAAAGAGTTTCCAATGGCGAGTACCCATTTATACCTTCATCCGACGGTATCAATGAATCGGTAAAAAATAGAGTTCATATAGTAAACTTCAATGACCTTGAATCGGTTGAACATGTAATGAAACAGTATCCTGTGGCATGCGTACTAACAGAGCCTGTATTGCAAAACGTAGGTGTTGTTTTACCAAAGCAGGGATATTTACAGGGCCTAATAGATCTTTGTACCAAATATGGAAGCGTATGCGTTTTTGATGAAGTAAAAACCGGCTTCCGTTCAGCTTTAGGAGGTTATCAGTCCATAGCAGGCGTCTCCCCGCATCTTTCTGTTTTTGGTAAGGCCGTAGCCAATGGCTATCCACTTGGTGTAATAGGTGGCAAAAAAGAAATCATGCAATTATTTGACGCTGACGACATTAAAAAAAGAGTATTGATTGCCGGAACTTACAACGCACACCCCTTTAATACAGCTGCAGCAATCGCAACCTTGAAGATTTTAAACGACTCTTTGGTTTACAAGCAAATTGAAAATATAAGTGAAAGACTGTATACCGGTCTGAAATCAATCTTTAAAGAAAAAAGCATTCCTGCGTCATTAGCAAAGAACGCTTCTGCATTTTGTGTTTATTTCAGTGAAACGCTTCCACACGACCTTCACGATATTTTAGAACACACCGATTTTGCATTTGACTTGAAGTACAGAAGAGCATTGATCAAGCAGGGCATTTACCACATACCATTAGCTTGCAAGCAAGGCTCGGTAAGCTATGCCCATACAGAGGCGGATATTGATAAAACATTAGAAATTACGGCAAAAGTAATCAGGAATATATAGTAAGAAAAATAAGAGAATTATAAGCATTAAACTTGTAGCATTAAAATCATGTTAGGTTTTTTGTCAAATTACTGCCTATCTTTAGCTATAGTCACAAGCCCAGGACAATAATGTTATAAAAATCTATTATAATAAGTAGTAACCATCGCTCCCGTGGATGGCTACGCTGAAGTGCTGTTACATTACGCGGAAGACTGTATTGACCTTAATCAGGATGCGAAAGCCCGTACTTATATTTATAGCAAGCTGATTCAAAACCCAGATTACAATTAATAAACATTCTTCATTAGGGCAGGTTTCCATATGTGCCAACCCTTTTTATTAAAATTATGTAAGATGAAATGTTTTTTTATTCGCTCAATAGTTTGTATGGCATTTTTTATGACTGTCGCTCAAACAGGCGTTGCTCAACCATTCAGAATATTACCTACTGGTTTAGCCAATCCTGTTGCCGGCCAGGTACTTAATGACACAATTGGTTACCATGCGGTACATGTGGACCAGTCAGGCAATATTATTCCATGGTATTCGCCCGATCTTGGGAAGTCTTATGATCATGTACTAAAGCTTGTCTGGAAGTTCTGGAACAATATGGAACTAGATACCAATGGCATCAAGTATTATATGAACCACCAGGTATGGAGGCCAAACCATGACGAAAGAGGAATTGGTGGCGATCAGGTAATGATGGCACTTTCTTCCTGGGATATGCTGTATAATTATCTGAGTGATGAGTCAATCTTGGGTAATATGAAATACCAGGCAGATTATTACCTGGCGAATTCCTTGACAAGCGGATCCAGCAAATGGCCGTATCTGCCCTATCCATACAATATGAACATCGAATCGGGTATTTATGATGGTGATATGCGTGGAGGCAAGGGTGTATTGCAACCTGATAAAGCAGGGTCATTGGGTTTTGAACTTGTACATTTGTATAAAAAGACAGGAGCGGTAAAATACCTTAAAGCGGCTTTAAAAATCGCCCAAACGCTTGCATCAAGAGTACAAGCGGGTGATGGAACGCATTCTCCCTGGCCATTTAAAGTATCCGCAATAAGTGGCAACCCTGTAAGTATAGGAAAAAACGATCGTTATCCTGAAGACAGGCTTGCTACTTATACCAGTAACTGGACAAGTACACTTGGTTTGTTTAGTGAATTGATCAGTATGAATAAAGGAGACCGAGATGCTTTTCAGCATGCATTTGATCTGACGGCAAATTGGATGAGAACATATCCCGCTAAAACAAATGATTGGGGACCTTTTTTCGAAGACGTAGTGGGCTTTTCCAACACTCAGATCAATGCCACTACTTATGCAATGTATTTAATGGAGCATCCGCAGTTCGATCCCAACTGGAAGTCAACTGTTAAGAATATCTTTGAATGGGTACACAAAGAACTGGGTAATAAGGAATTTGTAAAATTTGGCGTTGATGTTACCAATGAACAAACGGTTTACCTGGTTCCCGGCAACAGCCATTCTTCCCGGCAGGCTTCTATGGAATTATTATACTGGTCGCTTACGGGGGATACCACATATACCCGCAATGCGATTAAGGAATTAAGCTGGGCCACTTATATGGTTGCTGATGATGGCAGAAATTATTACCCTAGATCCGATGTTTGGATGACAGACGGATATGGCGATTACGTGCGGCACTACATAAGAGCAATGGCTGCAGTGCCGCAATTGGCACCATCAAATGAGGATCATATGCTTAAATCTTCTTCTATTGTTCAAACTATTTCTTACAAAGGGGATGCGATTAAGTATAAAATTTATGATAAAGCATCTCATGATTTGTTTACCCTTGCAGCCAAACCTGCACAGGTTACGGTTAATGGTAAACTGCTAAAAGAAAAATCAACTGGTGATGGCTGGCAGTGGCAGCCATTGGACAAAGGCGGCATTCTAATAATTGAACAGCAACAAGGAGATATGATTAAAATAATAAGGTAATATTCTTTGAAAATTCATAGTTTGTAAAAGGGAGGCTGCCTGCTTAGCTGATGGAAGCCCCCTTTTATAATATCTCTACAATTGAAATCTGGGCTTGAGCCCTGCTTATCTTCATTCACTCATTACAGATCACAAAAAATAATATGCGGGCTTGTATAAGACCCGGAACTCCACGGCCCATCCTGGGCTCCAAATCCACCAAATCCAATCATTGTCTGGTGCTGGGAATAACTGTTATGGGTCACAGCAGTAACGGTGGCATTTATATCTATTTACAGACACCTGGAATGGAGATGATTTATGGTCACAGGGCCACCTTTACTACGTATTCCCTGCTGGCAGGAGAACTAAAAGCAAGTGTACTGCCACTTTTACTGTGCCATCTCCAAAAAATTCCAGGTATCCTTCAAAGGATTATTATCTGCATCGCATTTGACGTAAAAGAAAATGAAAATATATTCGCAATTGTCTTGGATGCTGCCAGGTTTTACCAGCAACGCCGAGTTGGCGGCTAGAGGTTTGCTTCCTTTTTTTACAGGAGCTAAGTGGGAATACTTATAAAAATTAATACAATTG
>JBDTVE010000188.1:0-8625 GCA_040007355.1 Bacteroidota bacterium
TTGCCTTTTGGAAGGTTATAATGCTTTATGTGAATAATATTTTGAGTAAGACAAATAGCTTTTATACTCCAATTTATTTGGAATTTTTTTTTCGCTTCAATGTGGTGGTTAAGCTGCTTGTTTAAGATGTGCTGCCTCCCTTCGTTTGGTATGCTAAAGGCATTGGCGGCTATCATACCTATAAATATCAAGCACTTTTCAGTCGGGATGTTTATTGCATTAATTTTTGAAGCAGGTAATGGTTCTCTTCGTTTCCAAAGCGGCTTTCCAGTGTTGTTGATCTTTCTTTATCCGGCACAGTTAACAATGTTTTGCTTTGTTCTTTGAGTTGTTCCTTTTACCTGCCCTTAGGTATAAAGGTGGTAACAATATTATTACCACTTCAATTGTTCTGTTGGCATTGGTGGCCTATATTTTATCGGCACGGTGGTGGGTACATTTGCCAAATAACTGTTACCACCTTCTTTGATCAAGCGTTCGATAGCATAGTGTTGCTGGAATAGGCTGGGTGCATGTTCTACTCTGTTCTTATTGTTTTAAAGGGCCTCATAGATCATGCGTTGGGCCATGCGCCCTGTAATGCAGCAGGTTGATGGAGGGGCTTCATTGTCCAATGCCAGCTCACCCAATGAATAAGCCCTATATCCTGTTTCTGTTCGTTAGCTCACAACCTTGTCCGCCGCTTCCTTTAGATTCTGCCTCATGGCAGAGCCTTGCTTCGGACTAACGGTTTCCGCCAGATGTTCCGTTTAGGACTTTAACCATATAGAACTATGGCATGCTTGGCGCACATTAAAAACACCGGTCACGCAAGTGCCGGTGTTCTTTATTGATAAATCGGTTGGAGTCGGTTAGAATGTAACATGGGTAGCAGATAAATAGAGGTTCTTTGTTCTTTTAGTTCCACCATTTACATACTTTCCTTTCCGCTGGATATTCCAAAGGTTGATAGCTTTAAAGGAGTGAGCGGCATTTTGCTGCTTCTTAATTCCTGTTGCGATTGTTTCTTTTACTTCTGCCACCAGTTGTTGCAACAAAACGGGGTCCATTTGCACACGGGAGGGCATAACATTACTGTTCATGATATTTGATTTTAGTTTATACAATTGAAATGTCTGAGCAACCGGGAAGAAATAACTGGAATCGTTAGAAAAATGGCTAATTATATATCATCCTGAAGTAGTAGTACGTACGAACTATTTACTGCTCAATTTGCTAGTGCAAAAATACATTGCGAAAAAACAACCTGCAAACATTATCTCATAAAATATCTTAATCGAACCGGGTTTTAAAATTGGCTGGCAATAAAATATTTACACCCACAGATAATTGATTTGCAATTACTTCAAACTGGTTGATGGGTTTGGCGATCATGTTCCCACATAAACTTGATTGAGTTGACCGGCTACGACAAGAAAAATTTTCAACTGATGCGGACACTATTAATATAGGTGATGGTCCGTGGAAAAACAGATGATGGTTGCAGGATGAGTTTAGGGTATTATTAAAGTGTTGCGGATGGGGAGTTGGAGAAACCGGCTATGGTTGGGGACCGGCCTGGCACATAGAAAAGCCCGTTACGCATTGCGCAACGGGCCTGTACCGGTATAATGTTTGAGGCGATTATTTCACTTCTTCAAATTCGGCATCTGTTACATTCTCACTTCCACCGCCAGCATTGGATGGCTGACCGCCACCATTGGCTTCGCCGGCACCCGGGGCTTCTCCCTGTGCCTGCCCCTGTTGCGTAGCCTTGTACATTTCTTCACTGGCTGCAGCCCATGCGGTATTCATTTCGGCAGTTGCACTGTCAATAGATGCCAGGTCCTGACTCTTATGTGCTTCCTTCAGTTTGGCTAGCGCTGATTCAATTGGTGCTTTTTTATCGGCCGGAATTTTATCGCCATATTCCTTGATCTGTTTTTCTGTCTGGAATATCAGGCTATCGGCTGCATTTACCTTGTCAACTTTTTCTCTTTCTGCCTTGTCAGTAGATTCATTGGCCCGGGCCTCATTTTTCATTTTCTCCACTTCTTCCTTGCTTAGCCCGCTGCCCGCTTCAATCCGGATCTTTTGCTCCTTACCCGTGCCCTTATCCTTAGCCGTTACATGCAAAATACCATTGGCATCAATATCAAAGATTACCTCTACCTGCGGAACACCACGGGGTGCCGGAGGAATACCGTCGAGGTTAAAGGTACCGAGGCTTTTGTTCTGGCTCGACATAGGACGTTCTCCCTGTAACACATGGATCTGAACTCCGGGCTGATTATCGCTGGCTGTAGAAAATACCTCAGATTTTTTTGTAGGTATAGTTGTATTACTGTCTATTAATCTTGTCATTACGCCTCCCATGGTTTCAATACCAAGCGACAAGGGCGTAACATCCAATAATAATACATCCTTTACTTCCCCTGTTAAAACAGCACCCTGTATGGCGGCACCTACGGCCACTACCTCATCAGGATTTACGCCTTTATTGGGCTTCCTGCCAAAGAACTTTTCAACAATTTCCTGCACTTTGGGAATACGTGTTGAGCCGCCCACCAGGATCACTTCATCTATCTGGCTGATGCCCAAACCAGCATCCTTGAGCGCTTGCTCGCAGGGTTTTAAACAACGGGCAAACAGGTTATCAGCAATTTGTTCAAACTTGGCGCGGGTCAGCTTTTTCACCAGGTGTTTGGGTACCCCATCCACCGCGGTAATATAGGGCAGGTTAATTTCTGTCTCAGAAGAAGAGCTCAGTTCAACCTTGGCTTTTTCAGACGCCTCTTTTAAACGCTGCAGGGCCATGGGGTCCTTGCGGAGATCTATATTTTCTTCTTTTTTGAAATCTTCTGCCAGCCAGTCCATGATCACCTTGTCAAAGTCATCACCACCCAGGTGCGTATCGCCATTGGTGCTTTTTACTTCAAACACGCCATCACCCAGCTCCAGCACCGAAATATCAAATGTACCGCCGCCCAGGTCAAAAACCGCTATTTTATGATCTTTCCCGCCCTTATCCAGTCCATAGGCCAGCGCTGCAGCGGTTGGTTCATTTACTATACGGCGGACATTTAGACCGGCAATTTCGCCGGCTTCCTTGGTGGCCTGGCGTTGAGCATCGTTAAAATAAGCCGGTACAGTGATAACCGCGTCGGTTACTTCAGTTCCCAGGTAGTCTTCCGCCGTCTTTTTCATCTTCTGCAATATCATGGCAGAGATCTCCTGGGGCGTATATAAACGACCGTCTATGTCAATACGTACGGTATTATTGTCACCTTTCGCCACTTTATAACTCCAATGGCTAATTTCTTCTGTTACTTCGTCGAATTGACGGCCCATAAAACGCTTTACGCTGGTAATAGTGTTTTGCGGGTTGGTAATGGCCTGGCGCTTGGCAGGATCGCCCACCTTGCGTTCACCATTTTTAAGAAATGCCACTACAGAAGGGGTAGTACGCCTTCCTTCATCATTTGCAATGACTACCGGTTCATTGCCTTCCATTACTGCAACGCAACTATTGGTGGTTCCCAGGTCGATTCCTATTATCTTTCCCATATTAAAAGAATTTAATGTTTATGTTTGATTGTCAATCATTATGCCACGGAAGCCAAAGTGAAAAATTGGCAGGAAATGCCAGGAAACATTGCGATGAAAGGCTTTGATACCGGACGGAAAATCTTTAGAATCCATTCAGGTTACGGTATATAAAAAGTCATGCCAACCAGCTGGCCACGGCTAAGAGCCCGCCGAGCGTGCATATCCGGTCGTCTTTCTGCCACGAATTCATTTCCCTGGTACTACTTGCGCAACTGTAGAATAAAAGCCCCTAATCGAGCCTGGAATTCTCTACTTTAAATGTAAAATGCCGCTGCAGCAAATAACTAATGGTAATAACCACCGCCGTAGATATAACCTGGGCCATGATGGCATTAATATAGAGGTATTCTACCAACACTTTCAGCAACAGGTAATTGATAAAAAGATTGGACACAAAAACGCAAAAGTAACGGAACAACTGTTTGCGTCCGCGTATATTGGAATCCGCAAAGACAACGTATTTCATGAGTATAAAGCCAACCGGGAAATTTATAAGGAAAGAAAATATCAAAGCGGCGATATGCGGTTTAAATGCATAAAAACCAAGGCTGAATACCTGTTCCCTGAAAATAAATTTGTAGCTGATGCTATACAATAGGAAACCCAACAGGGTATTGGCGCCGCCACAGGATGCATAACGAAAGGTCTGCAGAGGCAGCCATTTCCGGAAAAGAGGATAAAAAAAATCAATAATCGCGATTACCCGGTTCGTCATTTTAGATCAATGTTTCAAGGCGCGCTAAGGTAACAATTAGTTGGTGGCCCGCAAGTTTTGATATTGTTATTGAATGGTTTTGCCGATGGGCGCTTTTCCCCGACGATAGGGTTGACTACGAAATATTATTGTCCGGACTTGTTGGTAGTTTGCATAGCCCCGACGCGGTGAAGTTGTCAGCGAAGGGTGCAGCCAGGTCTACAACTACTATCATTTCAGGCACCAACTTATTCCGTTTGGGCCAGCCGAATCACGCTGGAGATCGTGGTCTCATCATTTAACGCGGGTATAATTACAGACATCATTGGCGATGCGCTTAGACTGCCCGGAATATTATACAAATTTGAGAACTTGGCCACAGAGAATTCATTAAAAAATTCAGGTATTTTTGTGTAAAACAACCGGCAGGCGTATTATACGACGTTTACAAGTTATTTTTGCAGCCTTATCAAAAAAAAATGGCTATTACGCAAATAATCAAGCAGGTGGTGCTACAGGGGCTGGCGGATCTATATGAACAGGATCTGAACGAAAATGATTTCCAGATAAGCCAGACAAAACCGGAATTTGAAGGCGACTATACCGTGGTATTGTTTTCGCTGTTAAAAAAATTGAAAAAAGCGTCCGACGCGCTGGGCCAAGAATTGGGCGCTCACCTGGCCGCACAACATCCGGAGATCTTTTCCGGTTACAATGTGATTAAGGGTTTTCTAAACCTGGTTATTGAAGACGGTTATTGGCGCGGTATACTGGATCAACATTATGCAGATACCGGTTACGGAACCTGGCCCCTGAAAGACGAGCGTGTAATGGTTGAGTATTCTTCTCCCAATACCAATAAGCCCCTGCACCTGGGCCACCTGCGGAATAATTTTTTAGGCTGGAGTACGGCAGCCATACTCAGGGCCCGGGGTTACGAGGTGGTAAAAACCTGTATCGCCAACGACCGGGGTATTCATATCTGCAAAAGCATGGTGGCCTGGCAATTGTTTGCCAATGGCGCCACGCCACAAACCACGGGTATAAAAGGGGATCATTTTGTGGGCGACTATTATGTACTGTTTGGCATCGCGTTAAAAGAACAGGTTGCAGCATTAATAGAAAAAGGCATTGGCAAAGAAGAGGCAGAAAAACAGGCGTCCATTATGCAACAGGCGCAACAAATGCTGGTCGATTGGGAAGCCGGCAAACCAGGTGTGCTGGATTTATGGGAAAAAATGAACGGCTGGGTCTACGAAGGTTTTGCGGTAACCTACAAAAGAATAGGAAGTGATTTTGACAAAACCTATTACGAAAGCGACACTTATTTACTGGGAAAGGATTTGGTGGAGTTTGGTTTGCAAAAGGGCGTTTTCTATCAAAAGGAAGACAGCAGCGTCTGGATTGATTTAACCGCCGAAGGCCTGGATGAAAAAATTGTACGGCGCAGGGATGGAACGGCCGTTTATATGACACAGGACATTGGACTGGTGGTAAAAAAATACGAGGAATTTAAATGTGATAAAAGTATTTACGTAGTAGGTAATGAGCAGGATTATCATTTTAAGGTTTTGAAACTGATCTGCCAGAAGCTGGATCTGACTGCAGCAAATGGCATTTTTCATTTAAGTTATGGCATGGTGGAACTGCCCAGCGGCAGAATGAAAACGAGGGAGGGCACCGTGGTGGACGCCGATGATATGATTGATGAGATGGTACAGGTGGCAAGACAAAAAACAGAAGAACTGGGCAAAGTAAAAGATTTTAGCGCAGAAGAATTAACGGTGCTGCTGGACACCATTGGCCTGGGTGCGCTGAAATTCTTTTTGCTTCGGGTAGACCCAAAAAAGAAGATGCTGTTCAATCCAGATGAAAGCATCGATTTTCATGGTTTTACCGGGCCGTTTATACAATACACGCATGCCAGGATAAAATCGATCTTGCGGAAAGAACCGCTGGTCGGCAAGTTGGCCCCGCAAACAACCCTACTGCCCCTGGAAAAAGAATTGTTGATGGTACTTGAGCAATACCCGGTCATCATAGAACAGGCAGCCACGGAATACAATCCTTCCCTGGTGGCCAATTATGCATATGCAGTTGCTAAAACATTTAATTCATTTTACACGGCCCACTCGGTTGCTAATGCGGAATCCGAAGAAAAAAAACAATTGCGTTTACGCATCTGCCAGATGACAGCCAATATTATTGCTTCTGCGATGGAGCTGCTGGGCGTACGGGTGCCGGAAAGAATGTAAATGGTTTGGGCCGGTGTTGGCTGAATGCTACTCTGTTACTCGGGATGACAAGAAAAGAGATAGTGGGATGATAAAAAAGGAATAAAGTCGAAATGACATACGGCATCGCGATTGAATTAACAAAGGCCAGGAAATCATGCATGGCTAACTGTTTACCAAACCGATTACATATAACCCAGTATCTTCAGCATGCTTTGCGCTGTTTGCTCCTTTGCGTGTACCCAATCGACCAATTTACCGTTTTTATCATGCCCGATAATAATATGCTTGGGCGAGGGTATCAGACAGTGTTTAATGCCGCCATAGCCGCTGATCTGATCCTGGTAAGCGCCGGTATGAAAAAAGCCCACCACCAGGTGTTCGCCATTGGTGAGTTTTGGCAAAAAAACTTCGTTGATATGTTCTTCTGAGTCATAGTAATCGTGGCTATCGCAGGTTATTCCACCCAGCACCACGCGGTGGTATTCTTCATTCCATTTGTTGATGGGCAGCATCAGAAAGCGTTCGCCTATGCCCCAGGTATCCGGCAGGGTGGTAATAAAGGAGGAATCAATCATGTACCAGGTTTCGCGGTCGTTTTGCATTTTCTGACCGATAACGC
Source organism: Bacteroidota bacterium (assembly GCA_040007355.1). Taxonomy (GTDB): domain Bacteria; phylum Bacteroidota; class Bacteroidia; order Chitinophagales; family Chitinophagaceae; genus JACMLD01. The sequence goes on from JBDTVE010000188.1 coordinate 7,139, forward strand.
TGTAGATATGCGCCATGCTTTCGCCAACGGTATAGCTGCCAAACTCCGTAAAGATATGCGGCATGGGCACATTGCTTTTTTTACAGGTGGTTTTTATATTTCGTACGATTTCGTTTATCATAAACTGATAGTCGTAATCGAATCCCAGTGAATGTTTGATGGGAAAGCCTCCGCCAATATTGATGGAGTCCAGTTCGGGGCAAATCTTTTTCAGTTGGCAGTACAGGTTAATCACCTTGTTCAGTTCGCTCCAGTAATAGATATCATCTTTGATGCCCTTGTTCAAAAAGATATGGAGCATCTTTAACTGGAACCTGTCTTCGTTGCCTTCTATTTTATCCACGTAGAATTCAAGTATATCCCGCGGTCTGAAGCCGAGGCGGGAGGTATAGAAAGGGAAATTGGGTTCTTCTTCCGCAGCCACCCGGATACCCAGTTTAAAAGGCGTTTTAACCATCTTTTTATAGGCCTGCAGTTCATCCTTATTATCAAGGATGGGAATGACATTTTTAAACCCGGTGTTCAGCAGGTGGGCAATACGGCTGGTATAAGGCTTTTGTTTATATCCGTTGCAGATGATAAAAGTATCCTTGGTAATTTTCTTGCGTTCGTAAAGTTTTTTTATGATTTCGATATCATATGCGTAGGAGGTCTCCAGATGGATGTCCTGTTTCAACGCTTCCTCCACCACAAATGAAAAATGCGAGCTTTTTGTACAGTAACAATAATTATACTCCCCCGTATAACGGTATTTTTTAAAGGCGGCAGCAAACATTTTTTTGGCCTTTTTTATCTGCATGCCAATCTTTGGCAGGTAAGAAAGTTTCAGGGGGGTGCCGTATTTATCAATAAGCGCCTTTATATCCACGCCGTTAAACTGAAGGTACTCGTCTTTTACTTCAAAACCTTCCTGGGGAAAATTAAATGTCTGTTTCACCAGGTCTAAATAAGTATTATTCATTTACAGCAACAGTAATTACGGGTGAAAAATGTCTTTACCATTTGGAACAAACAACCAACCGGTACTTTTATTTCTGCACAAAAGTAATTGTTTGCAGCAATCGGAGGCATTTTTTTTGAGCCGCTTTTACACAGCTTGCGCACGTATAAAAAATAGCTGCTATTTAAGCGGTAAATGGTATCATTGCAAAACAAAACTGACTCTTCTTCGCCGTTTTTTATCCTGCACGTTATAACCGATTGCAGAGAAAAAAAAACCTGCAGTTAACACTCTTTTTTTCGGTTGTATGCTACTACAACAGTTTTACCCATATCGGTTACCAGCCCAGGGCCCGGGCGCTGTTGGCAAAAATTGCGCTGTAAGAAAAGATTTGCCAGCTAAACCTGGTAACGCGCCCGGCGGTGGTATTTTAACCGGTTCGGTGGAAAGCCAGGACGTAGAGGATAATATCCGCAAAGGCCTCGTAGGCTGTTTGTTTGGAATGTATGGTCCGGAAAAAGTGCGGAAAGCGGAAAGCAATGATGAA
>JBDTVE010000189.1:0-21306 GCA_040007355.1 Bacteroidota bacterium
TACTTGTTTTTACAAATATTCCGGTTGCCGGCCGGTCTTTACTGGTAAACCCGCACATAGTCTACTTCCATGCGTTGCGGCCAAATATCCTGGTCAATCCCCTTTGCGCCGCCCCAGTCGCCACCCACGGCCAGGTTTAACAACAGGTGCATTTTGTTGTCAAACGGCCAGGCGCTATAACCGCTGTGTTCATTTGCAAACCGGAAATACACCGCGCCATCAACCGAAACCTGGATGCTGTCGGCATTCCATTCAAGCCCATACACATGAAATTTTTCGGAGCAGTCTTGTACAATAATGGTATCGGTTTTCTGGGTATGAATGCGGTGATTGTATTTGCTGCAATGAACGGAGCCATGAATATACCCATGTTGAAATCCCACGTGTTCCATAATATCAATTTCACCATCGGAGGGCCAGTGCATCGTGTCTCTGGTGGCCAGCATCCAGATGGCGGGCCAGGTGCCAATGCCTTTGGGCAGGCGCGCACTTATTTCCAGTTTGCCGTATTGCCAGTCGCCCTTCCCTTTTGTAACCAGCCTGGCGGAGGTATAGTTATTGTTCTGCCATTTTTCCTTTATTGCCTCAATGACCAGGTGGCCGTTTTCCACCCGGGCGTTTTCTGCCCGTTTGCTGGTATAGAATTCCAACTCGTGGTTGCCCCAGCCGCTGCCGCCGGTATCGTAATTCCATTTACTGCTATCCAGGAGTCCGCTGTAGTTGAATTCGTCGGCCCATACCAGTTTCCATGTTTTGGCCGGTTTGGGTTGAAAGGAAAGGATGCCAGCAGCCAGTAGCAAGGCAGGCCGGCACAAAAGCCAGCCGATTGATTTTTTAGTCATAAAGTCCCTGTTGGATGTCATGAAGATAATGATTATTAAGAATGAATATAGGCAGCGTGGCACCCGCCGGCTGATAAAACTTACAGCAGTTAGTTAAAAGATTTAAAAATATTTTTTGTCATCAGCCGGTAAACACTATTTTTGCGGCATCGTTATGAAACAGTTTACCCATACACATCATCATACAAACTTACCAAACCGGTAGGCCAGCATGTTGTGTGCACAATAAAACATTGAAGGGCTTACGCAGGTAGGCCCTTATTTTTTGCCCTTGCGGCAATCAGCCATCATTAGTAAAACAAGTAGAACAAAAAAACGCATCAAAACATACAATATGGTTCACACAAAAATCCGCATTGCCATACAGAAATCAGGCCGCCTGTATGAAGACTCCGTAAAGCTGCTGAAAGAATGCGGCATTGATCTGCGCAATGTAAAAGACCGTTTAAAAACGGAAAGCGACAATTTTCCGCTGGAAGTATTTTTTCTGCGCGATGATGATATTCCCCAGTACGTGGAAGACGGCGTGGCGGATATCGGCATCGTGGGCGAGAATGTATTGTTTGAAAAAAACAAAAAGACAACTGTGGTGGAGCAACTGGGTTTTGGAAAATGCAGGCTTTGTATTGCCGTGCCGCGCAGCCAGACCTACGATGGCGTAGACACCCTAAAAGGAAAACGGATCGCCACCAGCTATCCCTTCCTGGTAAACCGTTACCTGGCACAGCACCAGGTAGAGGCCGATATCCACGAGATCAGTGGGTCGGTGGAAATAGCGCCGGGTATTGGCCTGGCAGACGTGGTAGCGGACCTGGTCAGCAGCGGTTCCACGCTCTTCATGAACGGATTAAAAGAAGTGGAAACCATTCTGCAATCACAAGCCGTGCTGATCCGGAATAACGCGCCCGGGCAAACGAAGCTTGACCTGCTGGATAAACTATTGTTCCGCATCCGCGCGGTAAAAAAAGCCAAAAGGAATAAATATGTATTGCTGAATGCGCCCAACGCAAAAATACAGGAGATCATAGCACTCCTGCCCGGTATGAAAAGTCCAACGGTTCTGCCACTGGCGGAAAGCGGCTGGAGCAGCGTACACAGTGTGCTTAATGAAGATGATTTCTGGGATAAAATTGAACAGTTAACGGCCGCCGGAGCACAGGGCATACTGGTAATACCCATAGAGAAAATGGTGGTATAGCACTGTTGTTTTTTCAACGTGCCAGCCTGCAAAAACAACCATTGTATACCGGAAGCAGGTCACCGGATATTTTTAGATACCCCCCCCGGGGGGTGAAATAAATTAGTATGAAAGTTTTTACATTACCGGAAAGAACTGAATGGAAAAAATTGCTGGCAAGACCCGCCATTGATGCCGCCGCGCTGGAACAAAAAGTGAAAGTAATACTGGATGACGTAAAAGTGGGTGGCGACGAAGTAGTAAAAAAATACAGCCGGCAATTCGATGGCATGGACCCGGGTGATCTTCGGGTGGACGAAAACACCATCAACACCAGCGAACAGGGCCTCCCCGATGAATTAAAACAGGCCATCCAACAGGCGGCCGCCAATATCAGGGCTTTTCATGAAAAACAGTTGTCGCCGGTTGAAATGATTGAAACCATGCCGGGTGTGAAATGCTGGCGCAAAAGTGTTGCGATAGAAAAAGTGGGGCTATACATTCCCGGGGGTACGGCACCGTTATTTTCCACTTTGTTAATGCTTGCCTTACCTGCAAAAATTGCCGGTTGTAAAGAGATTGTTTTGTGTACACCTCCATCTGCCGACTTTGCGGGCGGGGCAGGTTTGCACCCAGCTATTTTATTTGCGGCCAAAACTGCCGGTATTACCCGCATCTTCAAGGCCGGTGGCGTACAGGCCATTGCCGCCATGGCCTTTGGCACGGAATCCATACCGGCCGTGTATAAAATTTTTGGCCCCGGTAACCAGTACGTAACCTGTGCCAAGCAACTGGTACAAAAAGATGGCATCGCCATTGATATGCCGGCCGGTCCCAGCGAAGTGGCAGTGTATGCCGACGATACCGCTAACCCGGCATTTGTTGCGGCCGATCTTTTATCACAGGCGGAACACGGGCCAGACAGCCAGGTGGTTTTGGTAGTGGTGGCCCCCACGCTGGCGCAGCGTGTTCAAAAAGAAATGGAAAAGCAATTACTCCAATTGCCCCGGAAACAGATAGCGACAATAGCACTGGAGAACAGTAAAATAATCATTGTACGCAACCAGGATGAGGCCATTGACCTGTTAAACGAATATGCCGCCGAGCACCTGATACTTAGTTGTGCGCATCCCGAAGCCGTGGCGGAACGGATCATCAATGCAGGATCCGTTTTCCTGGGCAATTATTCGCCAGAAAGTGTGGGCGACTATGCCAGCGGAACCAATCATACCCTGCCTACAAACGGTAATGCCCGGGCGTATAGCGGTGTAAGCTTGGATAGCTTTATTAAAAAAATAACCTACCAGCAGTTAACGGAGCAGGGGTTGAAAAATATAGGCAGAACGGTGGAGATAATGGCCGCGGCGGAGGGTTTGCAGGCGCACAAAAACGCCGTTACCATCCGTTTATCGCCGTAGAGACGCCATGCCTGGCGTCTCCGCCGCCTCGCGGCGATAACGTCACGCGACGACAATGTGGCGCGGCGCCATCGGCCCACGGCTCCACCACCGATTAAGAAAACGGCTAATACAACGAACATGAACTTTAATATCGATAATCTTTTAAGAGACAATATAAGGACATTGGTGCCCTATTCATCCGCGCGCGATGAATTTAAGGGAGAAGCCAGCATCTTTTTGGACGCCAACGAGAACAGCCTGGGGTCTCCGCTAACGCGCTGGTATAACCGCTATCCAGATCCCCTGCAATGGAAAGTAAAGGAAAAACTGTCTGCCATCAAGGGCGTTCCCCCGCAACACATCTTCCTGGGTAATGGAAGCGATGAATGCATCGATATCTTATACCGCGCCTTCTGCAACCCGGGTAAAGACAATACCATCATTTGCCCGCCTACCTATGGTATGTATGAAGTAAGCGCCCATATCAACGATATTGCCGTGCGGAAAGCAAGACTGCTTGATAATTTTCAACTGGATTTGATACACCTGGAAAACCTGGTAGACGAGCATACCAGGATCATCTGGTTGTGTTCGCCCAACAACCCTACCGGTAATGCGCTGCACCGCGAAGATGTGGAAACTGTGTTGAACAATTTCCCCGGACTGGTGGTAATAGATGAGGCGTATATCAATTTCTCGCGCCACCGTTCTTTTATCCCGGAACTGCAGGAATACCCCAACCTGGTTGTGCTGCAAACCCTCAGCAAAGCCTGGGGCCTGGCCGGCCTGCGCCTGGGTATGGCATTTGCAAGTGAAGCCATTATTGATGTATATAACCGGGTTAAACCTCCCTATAATATAAGCCAGTCAACACAGGAACTGGTGCTAAAGGCACTGGAAGAAGTAGACCAGGTGAACGGGATGATTAAACTGATTGTGCAGCTGCGGGAAGAACTGGTGAAGGCCTTAGAAAAAATGCCGGCCATACAAAGGGTATATCCCAGCGATGCCAATTTCTTACTGGTAAAACTGGCCGATCCCGGCGCTTTGTACCACTACCTGCTGGAAAAAGGAATTGTGGTGCGCGACAGAAGCCGGGTGGAACTGTGCGAAGGCTGTTTGCGCATTACCGTTGGCACAGAAAAAGAAAACAGCGATTTAATCAAAAACCTGGAAACATTCTTTCAGAAATAGTTAATTTTAAATTTCTAAAAATTAATCACATGTACACTGTAAGGCGCCTGTTTATCATTCTTAGCTGTACTTTTTTTATAACCTGCACCGCCTGCGCGGGCGATACAACGGTTGTAGCGCGGAATAATCCGGCGGATATTGTCATCACCCTGCCAAAAGGATTTGTCTCGGTAAAAACAGTAACCGACCTGGGTCGCGCCCGTCATCTGGCAGTTGCAGCCAACGGTGACGTATTTGTGAAACTCGACAAACTAAAAAATGGCAAAGGCATTTACCGGTTGCACGATGCAAACGGTGATGGTAAAGCGGACGCGGTAGACGGGTTCGGAAATTTTACCGGCACCGGCATCGCCATAAAAAATGGTTACTTATATGCATCTACCAATTCAGAAGTATTCAGGTATAAAATGGATGAAAAAACAGGCAAGGTGAATGAAGCATCCCTGCAAAAGATAGTAACCGGTTTGTGGAACCGGCACGAGCACGAGGCAAAAGCCATTACCCTCGATGATGCCGGCAATCTCTATGTGGTAATCGGTGCACCGTCAAATTGCTGCCAGGTGCAGGACAGGGTAAAAGGTTCGCCCAGCATGGATCCCTGTCCCATACTGGACTCTGCCGGTGGTATCTGGCAGTTCAAAGCGGATAAATTAAACCAGTCTTATGGTGAAGGCGTTCGGTATGCAACGGGTTTGCGCAATGTGGTAGGCTTGTCCTGGAATACAACCGTTAATGAACTATACGCCATGCAACACGGCCGCGACCAGTTGTTCCAGTTCTTCCCGGAATTATTTGATCAGAAAGCAGGTGCCGATAACCCCGCCGAAGAAATGTTCGGGTTAAAGAAAGGCGCCGATTGCGGCTGGCCTTATTGTTATTACGATAACGACAAAAAAGAAAAATTACTAAATCCTGAATACGGAGGCGACCGTTCTAAGGCCGGCCGTTGCGAAGAAAAAACAAAATCCATTGTTCAGTTTCCCGGTCACCTGGCGCCCAATGCCTTGTTGTTTTATACCGGTTCGGCGTTTCCGGCCAGGTATAAAAATGGCGCATTCATTGCCTTTCACGGCTCCTGGAATCGCGCGCCGGAACCGCAGGCCGGTTACTTTGTGGTGTTTGTGCCCTTTAAAGATGGCATGCCATCGGATAAATGGGAAGTATTTGCAGATGGCTTTGCCGGCGCCAATATCAACCGGGCCACCTATCGTCCCTGCGGACTGGCACAGTCTCCGGATGGCTCTTTATATGTTTCGGATGATAACAACGGCACGGTATGGAAAATTTCCTATACCGGTAAATAATTTTATACCCGGCGGCAGCAATGCTATTGGGCATCGTTGCGTCGCACACTTCAACTGCAGGATGAGACTGAACACAGGTATATGAAAATCATTATTATTGGCAGCATTGTTTTTTTTATCGTTTTAAGTTCATTTCAGGTAAGACAAAAGCCCACGCTGAAGGCTTCCATGGAACGCGGTGAGAAGGTATATACCGGTACCTGTCTTGCCTGTCACCAGGCAGATGGCCTGGGCGTACAACGAATGAACCCGCCACTGGTAAAAACAAAATGGGTGCAGGGCGATAAGAAAGCATTGGCAGGGATTGTGCTGAGCGGGTTAAAAGGCGGTGAGATTGTTATTGACGGCGATGATTTTCACAACCCCATGCCGCCGCAGGCGGGTTTATTAACCGACCAGCAGATAGCAGATGTTTTGACCTATGTTAGAAACAGCTTTGGTAATAAAGCCAGCGCAGTTACACCGGCCGATGTAAAAGCAGCCCGGTCGGCTGCTGCTCCCGTACCCGCTGCTAAATCGCCCGCAAAAAAATCGGTCAACAGAAAACCGGTAAAAAAAGCACCTGTAAACCATTAAATGAAAAGAATATTATTTATTGACCGCGATGGAACGCTGATTGATGAAGCGCCACCTACTTACCAGCTGGATTCATTTGATAAACTTCGGTTTTACCCAGCCATGTTTGAGTACATGGGTCGTATTGCGCGCGAGTTTGAATACGAACTGGTAATGGTCACCAACCAGGATGGGCTGGGAACAGCATCCTTCCCGGAAGACAGCTTCTGGCCCCTGCATAATTTTGTAATGAAAAGCCTGGAAGGCGAGGGCATTCATTTCAGCGCCGTACATATTGACCGCAGCTGGGTAAAAGACAATGCGCCTACCCGCAAACCCGGTATCGGTATGCTAACCGCTTACCTGGATAATGCAGCATACGATATAAAAAATTCTTTTGTAATCGGGGATCGCATTACCGATATCCAGCTGGCTAAAAACCTGGGTTGCCGGGGTATTTGGCTCAACAATGATCCAAGCCTGGGCGCTGGCGAGCTTGCCGATAAGGCTGCCGCTTTACAACAGGACGGCACCATTGCGCTGGAAACAACGCAGTGGTCTGAAATATACAAATACCTGCGCCTGGGTTTGCGGCAGACAACCCATGAAAGAAATACCAACGAAACCCGGATAAAAATAGACCTGAACATTGATGGCAGCGGTAAAGCCAGTATAGAAACTGGTCTTGGTTTTTTTGACCATATGCTGGAACAGGTGGCAAGACACGGCAAAATGGATATAACCATCAGCGCACGGGGCGATTTGCATATTGACGAACACCATACCATAGAAGATACCGGTATTGCACTGGGCGAAGCTTTTGCAAAAGCGCTGGCAGATAAACGTGGCATGGAACGGTACGGTTTTGCCTTGCCCATGGATGAAGCCGATGCCAAGGTGCTGATAGATTTTGGCGGCCGTAACTGGATTGTCTGGAATGCCACTTTCACCAGAGAACGGATAGGCGAGATGCCCACCGAGATGTTTTTTCATTTTTTTAAATCATTCTCGGATGCCGCAAAATGCAACCTGAATATTGAATGTCATGGCGACAATGAGCACCATAAAATAGAAGCCATCTTCAAGGCATTTGCAAAAGCCATCCGCATGGCCGTCAAGCGCGATCCGCTAAGCAATTATTTACCCAGTACCAAGGGCGTTCTTTAGGGAGCCGGTAGTAGATAGTTGTTAGTTGATGGTCTTTAATCGATTGTCAGGAAATCAAGGCAAAAGCACTAACGACTACAGACTACAGACTGAAATTCGGAGCAAAAGGACGAATGGCTACAGACTACCGGCTCAGAACATCCGCGTACGCCGGTTTTTTATCGAATACTGATTTTGCAAAAGGGCAGAGAGGAGTAATTTTCAACTGGTGGGTACGTGCATATTCAACAGCGGTATGTACCAATTGCAGACCAACACCCTTTCCTTTAAGGGAGTCGTCAACCTCCGTATGTTCAATGATTATTTTGCCCGGGGTTGGCGTTGAATACACCATTTCGGCCAGTATGGCGCCTTCCTGGCCCACATAAAACATGCCCTTGCCACCTATTTGTTTGTGTTCGATAACCATGTGTTTGCGCTTTAATTGGATTTGTCGGACAATAAGCCGCAGACAATCGCCGGGCTGTAACAAATTTAATCAATCTACCCGGGTCAAATTTTACAATTGCCATGCCGGGAAACGACATACCCCCCCAACTACCCTCCTAGCAGGTTGGGTGTTGGTGCTGAGAAGCTACCTGTTCCGTCCCTTGTTGCGCCAACCTTTTAGATATAGTTAATAAGGGATGATTGCAAAGCGTATTTCGCTCATACCCAACTAAAATGGAACAACCGCGGGAAAAAAATTTGGTGAAATGAATTTTCAAATGAATATTTGCACTGCAATGACAAAAAACATTCAAAATATTCAATGGTGGTGGCATACAAACCTCAGCAGGGGCAAGTAATGCTATAACCATTGGCATCATACTATAAACAGGCCCCGATGTATTCGGGGCTTTTTTTATGTGCGCCTTCCATCATCGAATACCGGTTACCGAGACATGTGTAAAGCCAGGAATAGCCGCAAATAAACGAGCCGTTCTTATTGTAAATTTTTAGTAGAGGGGATATGAAAAAAATTAGTGTAACAACTACCTGTAAAAAAATGCTGGCCGATGTGTTTACACCGGTGGGGATATACCTCCGGCTTCGTGATCGGTTCCGCGATACCGTTTTGCTGGAAAGCACCGATAATCATGTGGCCGATAATAGTTTTTCCTTTATCGGTATCAATGCCATTGCCGGTATTGAAATTACTTCCGCCAGCAGCATTGAATACAAACTGCCCGGCCAGGAGCCGGAGCGAAAAGCCATTAACCAGGCCAACGGGGTGCCGCAACTACTTTGGGACTTTATGCAAAGATTTGACGTAGCCCCCGCCCCCCGGGAAGCCGCTTGTGCCCAGGGCTTGTACGGTTATACCTGCTTTGACGCGGTACAGTTCTTCGATACGGTTCGTTTGCGGGAAAGGCCGGCCGCCGCCGCGGGTATTGACGATATACCTCTGATGCGTTACCGGTTGTACCAGTACGTAATAGCCATCAATCACTACAAAGACGAATTGTATATCTGTGAGAATACAATACCAGGCATAGAATCCGAACTGGCCGTGGTAGAAAGCCTGATAAAAAGCAAGGATGTGCCGGTATATCCTTTTAAGGCGACAGGCGCCGAAACCAGCAACATGAACAACGAGGACTACATGGAGATGGTAAAAAAAGGAATTGCCAGTTGTCACCGCGGGGATGTATTCCAGATTGTATTAAGTCGCCGGTTTGAACAACCTTTTATGGGCGACGAACTCAATGTGTACCGTGCCCTACGCAGCATCAACCCGTCTCCATATCTTTTTTTCTTTGACTATGGCGACTATAAACTAATGGGTTCATCGCCGGAAGCCCAGATAATCATTCATAACGGGAAGGCTATTGTACACCCCATTGCCGGCACTTTTAAAAGAACAGGTGATGACGAGATAGACAAGCAGGAGGCGGCCCGTCTGTTACTGGATGCCAAGGAAAATGCGGAACACGTAATGCTGGTAGACCTGGCTAGAAATGATCTCAGTCGCCTTTGCGATAATGTAAAAGTAGAGCACTACCGCGAAGTGCAGTATTTCAGTCATGTGATACACCTGGTGAGTGAAGTGGCCGGCGACCTGCGGCCTGGAACAAACCCCTTTGAGCTGCTGGCGAAAACATTCCCTGCCGGTACTTTGAGCGGGGCACCCAAAATAAAGGCCATGCAGTTGATAGACGATTTTGAACCCACGGCACGCAGCAATTACGGCGGGGGGATCGGATTTATGGGTTTTGATGGCAGTTGCAATCATGCAATCATGATACGCACATTTTTAAGTCGGCAAAATACACTGGTTTACCAAGCCGGGGCGGGCGTGGTGGCTGCCAGTAAACCAGAAAGTGAATTACAAGAAGTAAACAATAAACTCGGCGCGCTAAAAAAAGCAATTGTATTCGCTGAAAGCATATAGAATTGCAGTTCGTTGTGAAGCAGCAACGAATCAGGAACTGCAAGCCGGGCATGAAGAACGAAGAACGAAGAACCGAGAACGAAGACGAAGAACCATGAACTACAAGCCATGAAGATATTAGTATTTGATAACTACGATTCTTTTACCTATAACCTGGTGCACCTGGTAGAAAAAATATTACACCAGCGGGTAGAAGTATACCGTAACGACCAGCTGCCACTGGAAAAAGTAAAGGAATTTGATAAGATCATTTTATCGCCCGGCCCCGGTGTTCCCGCAGAAGCGGGTTTGCTGTTGCCGCTGATAAAAGAATATGCCGCATCCAAATCCATCCTGGGTGTTTGCCTGGGCCACCAGGCTATTGGAGAGGCCTTTGGCGCAGGATTGGTTAACCTCAGTACCGTTTACCATGGGGTAGCCCTGCCGGTAAAGATTACAAACATCGGTAAAAGTGGACATCCCGGTCAGCAGGATCTGTTTGCCGGCATGCCAGATGAGTTTGAGGCGGGCCGGTATCATTCCTGGGTGGTGGAGGAAGAAAATTTTCCGGCCGAACTGGAAATAACCGCACGCGATAGAAATAATTATATCATGGCTTTGCGGCACAAGACATTCGACGTACAAGGCGTACAGTTTCATCCGGAAAGCGTGTTGACGCCCCTGGGCGAACAATTGATGCGGAACTGGCTGAAACAGGATTAATGTAGGGATGGCCGCCTGCGGGGGGAAGACCCTGGCCGGCCCATTTGTTAAACAGCGGGGTTGCTGCCGGGGATAAACAAATATTTTTTACCAGCTAGAGACAATGAAAAAGATATTACAATTATTATTTGAGCACAAAACATTGAGCCGCCAGGAGGCAAAAGAAGTGCTGCTCAATATCAGCCGGTCGGTGTACAATGAGCACGAGGTAACGGCTTTCATGACGGTATACCTTATGCGCAGTATCACCATTCATGAATTGCAGGGTTTCCGGGATGCCTTGTTGGAACTTTGCGTACCGGTAAACCTAGACGGCCTGGACACCCTGGATATTGTAGGCACCGGTGGCGATGGAAAAAACACCTTTAATATTTCAACGCTTGCCTGTTTTATTGTGGCAGGTACCGGGCAGGCGGTAGCCAAACACGGCAACTATGGCGCCACCTCGGTAAGCGGAGCGTCCAACGTAATGGAACAGCTAGGATATGTGTTTAAAAACGATACCGCCCGTCTCAAAAAGGAAGTAACGGAGACCAATATCTGTTTTCTGCATGCACCGCTGTTTCACCCGGCGTTAAAGGCCGTGGGCGCCATTAGAAAAAACCTGGGTATTCGCACTTTTTTCAATATGCTGGGGCCCATGGTGAACCCCGCGGCGCCGCGGTACCAGTTGGTGGGGGTTTATAACCTGGAAATGGCGCGTATTTATAATTATCTTTTGCAGGAAACCGGCCGTGCATTTACCATTATACACAGCCTGGACGGCTATGATGAGATTTCGCTTACCAATGATACCAGGGTAATTACCAATAAAGGTGAAAAGGTGATGACGCCACAACAATTGGGCAAGCGGCCGGTTAGTGCATCAGATATCTATGGCGGTAATACAGTGGAGGAATCGGCCAGGGTTTTTGCAAAGATCCTGAAAGGAGAGGGAACCTGGGCACAAAACGCCGTGGTGATTGCCAATGCGGCCATGGCTCTTCACTGCACCGGCAAATACAGCGATTATGAAGATGCCTATTCCGCGGCCGTGGAAAGCCTGGAAAGCGGCAAGGCAAACCGCGTGTTAAAAAAACTTGTTGAGTTGCAATAAGACCAGTTGATGAATGGCACGGAATCAATCATCCTGCAGATCGGAATAACATAAAAATGAATATTCTTGATACCATAATAGAACACAAAAAAGGAGAACTAATGCTCCGGAAAAACCGTGCGCCGACGGCGTTGCTGGAAAAAAGTAGTTTTTTTGCCAGGCAAACATTATCGCTCCGGGATTCACTGCTCAATAAAGACCGGAATGGTATTATTGCTGAATTTAAACGCCGTTCTCCTTCAAAGGGAATTATCAATGCAACTGCCGGCGTAGTGGCGGTCACCACCGCCTATACAAATGGCGGTGCTTCCGGAATATCGGTGTTAACGGACGGAGCGTTTTTTGGCGGCAGTACGGAAGACCTGGAGCAGGCAAGGGTCAATGAAATCCCTATTCTGCGAAAGGATTTTATCATAGACGAATACCAGGTACTGGAAGCAAAGGCCATGGGCGCCGATACCATCCTGCTGATTGCCGCCTGTTTAACCGCGCGGCAGGTAAAACAACTGGCTGCTTTTGCAAAGGGTCTTGGCCTGGAAGTCTTGCTGGAACTGCATGCGGCAGAGGAACTGGGGCATATCTGTGAAGAAACCACCATCATCGGTATTAATAACCGCAACCTGAAAACATTTGAGGTTGATATAGAAAAAAGCTTACAAATGTCGGAAAAGATACCGGCAGACAAGATTAAGGTGGCAGAAAGCGGTATTAGCGCCGTGGCTGTGATACAATTGTTTAAAAAGAACGGTTTCCGGGGGTTCCTGATAGGAGAAAATTTTATGAAGGAGGCGGATCCCGGGAAAGCATTTACGAAATTTGCCGATGAATTGAATATGTTTTCGGGGCCCGCCTGACCGCTGAAAGGAGCTAAAGATTGCATGCCGGATACTGGTTAACCTTAAAATCTTTTGCATGAGAATTAAAGTATGCGGCATGACCCAAACAGAACAGGTAGACAAGCTGGGGGACCTGGGGATTGATTTTGCAGGATTTATTTTTTATCCGAAAAGCCCCCGGTATGTTTTTAAAAACATGACCACGGCCCAGATACGGAAGGAAAACAATATAAATAAAGTAGGTGTGTTTGTGAATGCCCCGGTGGAAGAAGTGCTGCATATGGTAGATGAATGCAGGCTGCACATGGTGCAGCTCCACGGCGACGAAAGCCCCCGGTATTGCGAGAAAATAGCGGATTATGTATCAGTCATAAAGGCTTTCCGGTTGAGCGATAACGATAGCGTGCCCTGGATGATACGGCCTTTTATGGATGTTTGCGATATGTTTATGTTTGATACCATGGGTTCAGGATACGGCGGTACGGGGAAAAAATTCGACTGGAATATATTGCAGGGGCAAACCATTGGAAAACCATTTTTTTTAAGCGGCGGCATAGAACCCGGTGATGAAGAAAGGCTAAAGACATTTATCACGGAGCCCGTTGCAAAAGACCTGTTTGCTATTGATATCAACAGCCGGTTTGAGCTGACGGCGGGCATAAAGGATCTGGATAAACTGGGCCTGTTTGCAGCCAACCTGAAAGACCAGTAAGTGCCGGACCCGATTTTTACTGACAGGATATTATACAACTAAAAATAACAACGGTGAATATTAAAGTGTGCGGAATAACGGAACTAAAACAACTGACACAGTTGGAAGGACTTGGTATTGAATTCGTAGGTCTTAATTTTTATGCCTCCTCGTCGCGGTATATGAAAGACAGCATAAACGGTGATGTGGTAAAGGGTGGCGATTTTGATATAAAAAAAGTAGGGGTATTTGTAAATGCCGGCTATGATGAAATTATGGAAATACGCGATGCCTATGACCTGGATGTGGTGCAATTGCATGGCGATGAACCGCCCTTGTTGTGTGAGCAGCTTTCAGAAGACACAGAGGTAATAAAAGTTTTCCGGGTTGGAGAGGCAAAGCTGGATGTGGATGAACTTGTAAAAGAATATGATGAAGTATGCGATTATTATCTTTTTGATACGGCCGCGGGGAACGGCAGCTTTGGCGGAACCGGGGTGGCTTTTGACTGGAAGAAATTAAGCAAGGCGAAAATAGAAAAACCTTTTTTCCTGAGTGGGGGTATCGGGCCGGCAGACCCAGCTAAGATAAAGGCGTTCAAACATCCTGATTTTTATGGAATAGACATCAACAGCCAATTTGAAAAAAGCCCGGGGGTGAAAGACATGGTAAGTATCCTCCAGTTTAAGCAGGCGCTGAAAAAGAAATAAAACCGCCGGGTGGCCGGTTTGGTAAGGCATTACAGATAACCGCACCAATGCAGTTGGGTTGGTTTGGCCGGCTGAATTACCATACACCTGTACAAGCGTGCGACGCAAGAATGCCCCATAGCATTCCCGCCGCGGGGAACAATAAAATATTAACAGCAGTATTATGATCAACAGAACCATACCACTGGGGCAATACAAAGGCACTTTTCAGCAGCCAGACATTTTTGGTTATTATGGTAATTTTGGCGGGGCTTATATCCCTGAAATGCTGCACCGCAACGTGGAAGAGTTAAAAAACCGCTACCTGGAAATCATATATGAGCCTTCGTTTCAAACGGCTTTCCAGGCATTACTAAGGGATTATGTCGGCCGCCCAACACCGTTATACCTTGCACGGCGTTTAAGCGAGGCATTCCATACAAAGATCTATTTAAAACGCGAAGACCTCTGCCATACCGGCGCGCATAAGATAAACAATACCATTGGGCAGATACTGCTGGCAGAGCAGTTGGGCAAAAAAAGGATCATTGCAGAGACCGGCGCGGGTCAGCATGGCGTGGCAACGGCTACCGTATGTGCGTTGAAAGGCCTGGAATGCATTGTATATATGGGAGCAAAAGACATTGAACGCCAGGCGCCCAATGTGGCAAGAATGAAGATGCTGGGTGCCACCGTGATGCCCGTGCTGAGCGGCAGCAAAACATTAAAAGATGCCACCAATGAAGCCATCCGCGACTGGATCAACAACCCGCGCGACACGCATTATATCATTGGCAGCGTTGTAGGGCCGCATCCTTACCCCGATATGGTAGCGCGTTTTCAAAGCGTGATCAGCCAGGAGATGCGGTGGCAGCTAAAAGAATCAACCGGCACCGAACTGCCCACGCATGTAATTGCCTGTGTAGGCGGCGGCAGCAATGCGGCCGGAGCCTTTTATCATTTCCTGGAAGAACCAGGTGTGCAACTGATTGCAGTGGAAGCGGCCGGCCATGGCATCAACAGCGGCCAGAGCGCGGCTACCACCCAGTTAGGCAAACCAGGTATCTTGCATGGCAGCAAAAGCCTGGTAATGCAAACGGCCGACGGGCAGGTGGTGGAACCGCATAGTATTTCGGCGGGCCTGGATTACCCGGGTATTGGTCCCCTGCATGCACATTTGTTTGAGACCGGGCGTGCCCATTTTTTAAGTGCCACAGACGATGAAGCACTGGAAGCGGCGTTTCACCTGGCCCGCACGGAGGGCATCATTCCCGCACTGGAATCGGCACATGCCCTGGCTGCTTTAAAACAAATGAGCTTTAAACAAACGGACCGGGTGGTAATTTGCTTAAGCGGGCGGGGCGATAAGGATATGGCCACCTATATGAAAGCAATGGAAGCAGCGCAGCAAGACCAGGGTCATAACGAAGGAGGCCGGTACAAATAAGTAACCGGGCAACCGCCTTCGGTATAAAAATAAAGAACCGGGTATAAAATAAAATCTATGAACCGTATCGGAGAACTGTTTCAGCAAAAAAAACACGGTATCCTCAATGTTTACTTTACAGCTGGCTACCCGCAACTGCATTCAACACTGAACGTGATGAAGGCCCTGCAGGACAATGGCGCCGACCTGATTGAGCTGGGTATGCCCTACAGCGACCCCCTGGCCGACGGCCCTGTGATACAACACAGCAGCGCCATTGCACTGGCCAATGGCATGAGCATTGAAAAGCTGTTTGCCCAGTTGCAGGATTTCAGGAAACAGATATACATACCCGTTATATTGATGGGGTATATGAACCCGGTACTGCAATACGGGTTCGAGAAATTTTGTCAGCACGCCGCCGCCCTGCCCATAGACGGCCTGATATTGCCCGACCTGCCCGAACACGCGTTTGAAGCAGAGTATGGACCCATTGTGCAGCGCTATGGCCTTGATTTTATTTTTTTGGTAACACCCGAAACATCGGAAGAAAGAGTGCGGAAACTCGATCAGTTGACTACCGGCTTCTTATACGCGGTGTCTTCCTCATCCACCACGGGCAATAATAATAACATGGGGGAAGTGACGGCCTACCTGGACCGGCTGAAAAGTTACCAGCTAAAAAACCCGGTACTGGTGGGCTTTGGCATCAAAGACAAAGAGAGCTTTGAGGCCGCCTGCCAGCATGCAAACGGCGCCATTATCGGAACGGCTTTTATCAAGGCGCTTGAAAACGCATCCGAACCGGCTGCAGCCACGGCTGCCTTTATAAAAACCATTATTTCCCAGCCTATTTAAAATTATAAAACGTGTCCCTGGTAATCATTAAATACAATGCGGGTAATATACAATCGGTGCTGTACGCGCTGGAACGGATTGGCATAGCTGCCACGGTAACGGATGATGCTGCGCAGATAAAGCAGGCTGACAAAGTGATCTTTCCCGGGGTGGGCGAGGCCAGCACGGCCATGAATTACTTAAAAGAGCGCGGGTTGGATACCGTTATAAAAGATCTGCGCCAGCCGGTGCTGGGCATTTGCCTGGGCATGCAGCTGATGTGCGCTCATTCAGAAGAAAACAATACAACCTGTCTGGGTATTTTTGATGAACCGGTAAGCCATTTTGATGCCTCGCTCAACGGGGGCCTTAAAGTGCCGCAGATAGGCTGGAACAATATTTTTGAGCTGAAAACGGAATTGTTCAGTGGCCTGCCACAGGACAGCTATTGTTATTTTGTACACGGGTATTATGCCGCATTGGGGCCACACACCATTGCAAGGGCCGATTATGGCCAGGTGTACAGCGCGGCCCTGCATAAAAGCAATTTTTACGGGGTACAATTTCATCCCGAAAAAAGTGCGGCGGCGGGTGAGCAGATCCTGAAGAACTTTGTGCTGATGCCTTAATATTTAACAACGGTTTACAGCAAATAAATTATGAACGCATTAAACAATACGGGCGCCGATAAGCAGAACGCTCCAAGAAGCAAAACGGGACCCATGCAGGTTATCCCCGCAATAGATATCATTGATGGTAAATGCGTGCGGTTAACGCAGGGCGATTATCAGCAAAAAAAGATCTACAACGAGCGCCCCCTAGAAGTGGCCAAACAGTTTGAAGACGCGGGGTTAACCCGGTTACACCTGGTTGACCTTGACGGCGCCAGGACCGGCACGGTAAAAAACTGGAAAGTGCTGGAAGCCATCGCCGGCAAAACATCCCTGGATATTGATTTTGGCGGCGGTATAAAAGAAGATAAGGATGTACGGGTGGTATTTGATAGCGGCGCTGTCTACGCAACCGTTGGCAGCGTAGCGGTAAAAGAGGAGGAAAAATTTGTTGGCTGGCTAAAAACTTATGGCCCTGCAAAATTTCTGCTGGGAGCTGATGTGAAAAATGAAAAAATTGCGATAGGGGGCTGGCTCGAAACAACGGATATCTGGGTCTATGATTTTATCCGGAAATACATGGACCATGGGGTGCGACAGATCTTTTGTACCGATACAAGCAAGGACGGAAAACTGGAGGGGCCGGCGGTATCTCTCTATACAAACATCATGACTGAATTTCCCGAACTGGATTTTATAGCCAGTGGCGGCGTAGGGACTATGAAGGACTTGGAAGACCTGCAGGCCATTGGATGTGCGGGCGTGATTGTGGGAAAGGCTATTTACGAAGGAAGAATATCCCTGGAAGCATTAACCAGGTTCTAACGGGTACGCTTATATTAAAATGAAAACATGCTCACAAAACGCATCATTCCCTGTCTTGATATAAAAAATGGCCGCACGGTAAAAGGCGTCAACTTTGAAAATATACGCGATGCCGGCGACCCGGTGGAACTGGGCGCCCTATATGCGGAACAGGGCGCCGATGAACTGGTTTTCCTGGATATTACTGCAACCGTGGAGAAAAGAAAAACATTGAGCGAGCTGGTGAAACGGATTGCCCATCATATTAATATACCCTTTACCGTGGGTGGCGGCATTTCCAGCGTAGATGATGTAAGCGTATTGCTGCAAAACGGTGCCGATAAAATCTCGGTAAACAGTGCAGCCTTTAAAAAACCGGGCCTGGTGGCAGCGCTGGCAAAAGCGTTTGGCAGCCAGTGCGTAGTGCTTGCCATAGACACTAAACAAGAGGCCAACGGGGAATGGTATGTTTACCTGGATGGCGGAAGAACAAAAACAACCAGCACCTGTTTTGAATGGGCCAGCAGGGCTGTAAATGAAGGTGCCGGTGAAATATTGCTAACCTCCATGAACCACGATGGCACTAAACAGGGATTTGCAATAGATATCACAAGAAAACTTTCGGAATCGCTGCCGGTGCCGGTGATTGCCAGCGGCGGCGGCGGTAAAATGTCGCATTTTAAAACCGTATTTGAGGAAGGCAAAGCCGATGCAGCGCTGGCGGCCAGCATTTTTCATTTTAAAGAAATCGCAATTCCGGAATTAAAGGGATATTTGCAGCAGCAGCATATTGCCGTGCGGCGCTAACCGGCTCGCTGAATCTTTGCCGGAACCCCATTTCTAATGCACCATCAGTGTTAAACAGGTATGAAGATCGATTTCAAAAAATACAGTGACGGCCTGGCGCCTGCCGTGATCCAGGACTATAAAACCAACAAGGTTTTAATGCTTGGGTTTATGAACGAGGCTGCGCTAGCCGAAACCATGACGGCGGGAAAAGTGACTTTTTATAGCCGGAGTAAACAGCGTTTATGGACAAAGGGCGAGGAAAGCGGTCATTTTCTGCTGGTAAAGCAGGTACTGAGCGATTGCGATAACGACACCCTGCTGGTAAAAGCGGAGCCCCTGGGGCCTACCTGTCATACCGGCGCAGATACCTGCTGGAGTGAGCGCAACCATTCCGATAATTTTTTGTTCTACCTGGAGGATATCATAAAACTGCGTAAAACGGGTTCCGATGAGCGCTCCTATGTGAAACAGTTGTTTAACAAAGGGATCAATAAAATTGCGCAGAAAGTGGGAGAGGAGGCAGTGGAAATGATCATAGAAGCAAAAGACGATAACGATGAGCTGTTTCTGAATGAATCGGCCGATCTGCTTTTTCATTATTTGCTTTTGCTTAACGCCCGCGGGCATAATTTGCAGGCAGTAATTGACGTTTTAACAAAAAGACACTCGAAATAGCATGAAATTAATATTATTTATTTTTTGTTGCCTGCCGCTGGCAGTATCTGCGCAGAAACAGTTATTGATTACCGGTAATATAACGGGTCTGAAGGACCAGTCGAAAGTGTTTCTGACGGATGCCAACCTGCCCACGGATACCATTGCCAGGGGAACGGTAAAAAATGGCCAATTTGTGTTAAAGGGCAGTCTGCGGGAAGCCCTGCTGGTGAGTCTTGAGTTCGCGGATATAAAAAAAAGGACGATTCTTTTCCTGGACAACAACAAAATAAATATCGGTGGTGATATCAACGACCTGCAAAAACTGGTGGTTACCGGTTCACCGTCACAGGCTGATTTCCACGCCTTCCAGGACAGCTTTAACCCCCTGTTTAACCAGTACACCGAAATTGTGCAAAAAGCCAAGGCTGTGGGGAATAATGACACCCTGCAGGCGGCAGCCGCAAAAAACTATACTGCTATCCAGGAAAAGATTGAGCTGTTTTTGCAGCAGCACCTGGCATCGCCGGTAAGTTCCTTCGTGCTAATCGTTACCGCGCAATTATCAGATGATATTACGATACTGGAAAAACGGTATGCCAAACTGGATACCGGTGTACAGCGTAATTATTATGGAAAATACATCCGGCAAATGATTGATGATGCGCGGGTAGGGGCTATTGGTTCCGACGCCATTGAATTTACACAGACGGATACCAGTGGTAAACCGGTGTCGCTTTCTTCCTTTAAAGGGAAGTACGTGCTGGTGGATTTCTGGGCAAGCTGGTGCGGACCCTGTCGAATGGAAAACCCCAATGTATTAAATACTTACCACCAGTTCAAAGAAAAGAATTTTACGGTGTTGGGTGTTTCACTCGACAAGGCCCGGGATCCCTGGCTAAAGGCCATCAAGGACGACAAACTACCGTGGACGCATGTAAGCGATCTCCGGTTCTGGAACAATGAAGCCGCGGTAAAATACCATATACAATCCATTCCTCAGAATTATCTGATTGATCCCAGCGGCAAGATCATTGCAAAAAACCTGCGCGGCTCCGCGCTTCGCGAGAAATTGTGCGAAGTGTTGGGCTGCAATTAAACCCTCGCCTGTTTTGATGGTGGATACGGGTTGAAGGTCAAGAGGGGCCTGCGTTTCTACTCAATACATTTTCCCAGGTTCCTATTCAGCATTACTTTTTCTCCCCGCACAACAAATAGCCTGTTCAATATTTTTTGTTCCACCACTAATTCCTGTAATTCTTTCTTTGCCATTGCAGCTATTTTAATTTCTTTACCAGCAATAAAACTAAAATAAAAGGGCCGCCTCATTGCTTTTGAGACAGCCTTTTTCTTTTTTTCAAAGATTTGTTTATCTGTGGTTTATCATTAATCTGTTGGTTTGCATAGAACCATCCTGTACTAATTCCAGAATATAATGGCCAGTTGGGTAATTCCCAACGGGCAGGCTAACGCTGGTGAGACTTTTACTAAATTTTCGTTGTGTCATCAGTTGTCCGGAGCTGCTAAAAACAGCAATATTCCAGTCGGTTTTGGAAACCTCGCCCAGGCAGATAGTTACCAGGTCCGACGAAGGATTGGGATATATATTTATCCGGCACAGGCTATTAACCCGCACACTCTTTATAGGCGTAAAACTGGTATTGCCGCTCAGGCTTTTGATTCGCACCTGGTAAAAATTGGCCCCTTTTAAAGGAAATGCATCCAGCACATTATAAACATTAGGCACAGTGGAATTGTCGGTCACTTTTACTAGGGCAATCGAACGCCAGCTGATGCCATCATTGCTTTTCTCTACTTCAAAATAATCAGTCGTTAATTTGGCCAGTACCACCCATGAAATGGCTACTTTATTATCGCCCGTAAGGCTGGCGCTTACATTAATGGTGGCAGGAAGCGCGCCATTACTAGCCTGGGCAGCCAGGTTACTGGTAAATACAAATATACCCGCCTGCAGAAAAAGCAATACAAGGACTTTCTTCATGGTGCCTGTTATTAATAAATGAGCAATAACAACGGGGCCAACATAGTCAGTGGAGTGGAGATGGTATGCTTTCTTAAGATTGGATGTCTTCCAAATAGGAGGGATTACCCATACAATACAGGTAAGGACTTCGTTTAATATAAAGGGTGAACGGGA
>JBDTVE010000190.1:0-5644 GCA_040007355.1 Bacteroidota bacterium
GCCAACCAGGGCAATTACCTTATTATTTCAAACCCTTTATTATACAATGGCGCCAACGGTGTAAACCCGGTTGACGAGTACAGGATTTACAGAAGCTCGGCAAACGGCGGCGGCTATAATGCGAACGTGTTTGATATTGACGAACTGGTTGACCAGTTTGCCTTTGGTATAAAGAAGCATCCGCTTTCCGTTAAAAACTTTTTGCGTTTTGCCCGGGCAAAATTTGCTTCCCTGCCGCAATTTGTGTTGCTGGTTGGCCACGGCGTTTCATACAATGCTTACCGGGCTAATATTTCAGATCCCATGGCCGATAGGTTAAATATTGTTCCAACATTCGGATGGCCGGCATCAGACAATTTATTGGCCTCCCAGGATGGTGCTAGTCCTGTTCCGCTTACACCCATCGGCCGTATTTCAGCCGTATCGGCAGACGAAGTAAGCAACTATCTTGAGAAGGTAAAAGAATATGAAAATGCGCAGCAATCGAATCCCAATACCATTGCAGGCAGGGCCTGGATGAAAAATATAATGCAGGTTACCGGTGCCAGTGAAGAATACCTGGGTTCCGTATTGTGTAATTATATGGATGACTACCGGCAGATTATTGAAGATACGCTGATGGGAGCCAATGTAATTACTTTTTGTAAGGGTACCAGCGCTGAGGTAGAACAACTCTCCAACGATCGCATAACGCAATTATTTAATAACGGACTTGGGTTCTTTTGTTATTTTGGCCATTCTTCTGCTTCTGTACTGGGCTTTAATATTGATGATCCGCAGAACTACAGCAATCAGGGAAGATACCCGGTTTTTTCAGTGAATGGCTGTAATGCAGGTGATTTTTTTATTTTTGATCCCCTTCGATTCAGTTTTGGACAAACCCTGTCGGAAAAATTTGTGCTTACCAAACAAAAAGGTAGTATAGCCTTTCTTGCCTCTACTCATTTCGGTATTGTCAATTACCTGAATATTTTTATCAGCAGTTTTTATGGCATGATGAATAAAGCCGATTATGGCGCTTCGCTGGGGAAAATAAACCGCGATGCAGCACAACAAATGATACAGATTTCCGGTTCAGGCGATTACTATGCCCGACTGCACGCAGAGGAAATGACACTACATGGAGATCCTGCTTTAAAGTTCAATCAGCAGCCACTGCCGGACTATGATATAGAAGAACCGCAGGTTGTTATTAATCCGCAGTTTATTTCTATTGCTGAAAAAAAGTTTACGGCTACCATTAAGATATATAACCTGGGCAAGGCAGTAAATGATTCAATTACAATTGAAATAAAACGACAGTATCCGGACAACAGTATTGTTGTTTTGATGCGGAAAAAGATACCAGGCGTACATTACGCGGATTCGCTTTCACTGGACGTGCCGGTTATAGCCACCAGGGATAAAGGCTCAAATAAACTGATAATTACAGTTGATGCCGATAACCAGGTAACGGAAATGACGGAAGTAAACAATACCGTAACAAAAGAGTTTTATATTTATGAAGACGAAGCAAGACCGGCCTATCCATATGATTTTTCCATTGTAAACCAACCCAGCACAAAATTGTACGCATCCACTGCCAATCCGTTAAGCACCATAAAACAGTATGTAATGGAAATGGATACTACAGAATTGTTTAACTCTTCTGTAAAGATCAGTAAAACACTGTCTTCCGTTGGTGGTTTGCTGGAGTTTGATCCCGGGGTGAGCCTGCACGATAGTACCGTGTATTACTGGCGTACCTCCCTGGTGCCCGGCAGCGGCGGGGATTATCACTGGAATGTCTCTTCGTTTGTTTACCTGGCTTCTTCGTCGCCCGGATTTAACCAATCACATTACTACCAGCACCTTAAGTCAGATACCGATCATATTTCGATGACGGGCAACCGGCTATGGAAATTCGGTCAAATTGTCAATAACATATTTGTCCGCAATGCCGTATATCCAACTGCACATGAAGACCAGGATTTTAGTGTATCCCTGAATGGAGATGCCTCTAAGATTCAAAGTGCTTGTGTGGGATATTCATTGATATTTCAGGTAATTGATCCAGTTACATTTAAACCCTGGAAAAACGTTGACAACTTGGGCAATAATCTTTATATAGGCGGAAGCGGTTCTGCTAACTGCGCCTACACCCGCAATTATAATATCGAGTTCTCTTATATGGATGCGACCAACCGTAAGAAAATGATGGACTTTATGGACGCCATTATCCCGGATGGTTTTTATGTGGTGGTGCGGACCATCACTAATACATCACAGCCAAATTACGGCTATGTACAGGACTGGAAAGCCGATACCACGCTGTACGGTTCTGGCAATTCGCTGTATCACAGGTTATTCAATGTCGGTATGGTTGAACTGGATTCATTTTATCATAATAGTTGTTTTGGATTTATATACAAGAAGAATGATCCGTCTTTTGCGCCAAGATACAAGATGAGTATTGGGCCGGATGATCCTATAACACTGAGCGTTGATTGTCCCACGTCAGATACCCTCGGTTATATTAGTTCACCGGTGTTTGGGCCGGCCAAAAGCTGGAAAGAAGTACACTGGAGAGGCAGCAGTATGGAGCCCGGTTCTGCCGATAACCCCACCGTGCAAGTAATTGGTGTTACCGCCAGCGGGGTAGAAACGCCGCTGTATTCGCTGGATCTAAGCCAGCAGGATTTTGATATTTCGGGTGTAAATGCAGCTCAATACCCCAATATGAAACTGAAAATGCGGAATATTGATTCGGTCACGGTAACGCCTTACCAACTCAAGTACTGGAGGATCAACTATGACCCCGTACCGGAGGGCGCGGTGATTCCGAATATATATTTTAGATCAAAGGATATTTCAAAGCCGGCTGACACACTGGACATTGGTGACAAATTTAATTTTGGTATTGCTTTTAAGAATATTAGTCCCAATGCTTTCGACAGTATAAAAATAAAATTATACATATTGGATCAAAGCAATTCCGTTCACAATATTCAGTTGCCAAAAGTGCGTCCGCTGGTAATGGGTGATTCTGCGCAGCTTAATTATACGGTAGATACTAAGGATTTTCCCGGGTCAAACACCTTGTATGTAGAGTTTAACCCAGACAATGACCAGTTCGAGCAGTATCATTTTAATAATTTTATCTACCGCAATTTTTATGTTAAACCGGACAAAACCAATCCTTTGCTGGATGTAACATTTGACAATGTACATATACTTAACCGCGATATCGTGTCGGCCAGGCCACATATACAGATCAAGTTGAAGGATGAAGCTAAATACCTGCTGCTTACCGATACCTCTCTGATGACGGTGCAGGTGAGGTTCCCCGACAATACACTAAGAAGCTATAAGTTCAACACAGACACGCTGAGGTTTACCCCGGCGGCAAACGGGACCGACAATACCGCTACCATTGATTTTGCCCCGGCGTTTCTTAAACAGCAAAGCGAAGAGGGGGATGAATACCAGTTGATTGTTAAAGGAAAGGACGAAAGCGGCAATGCAGCAGGTGCCACACAATACACCATAACATTCAGGATTATTAGTAAACCAATGATCAGTAACCTGCTGAACTACCCCAATCCGTTTACAACTTCTACCGCATTTGTATTCACCGTTACCGGCAGTGAAATACCAGATAACATGAAGATTCAGATATTGACCATTACCGGTAAAGTAGTAAAGGAAGTTACCAAACAGGAACTCGGTCCCCTGCATATCGGCAGAAATATTACCGAATATAAATGGGATGGAACCGACCAGTTTGGGCAACGACTGGCAAACGGGGTCTATCTCTACCGTTTTGTTACTACCCTGAACGGAAAAAGAATGGACAAATTCACGGATTCGGGTGATACAACAGACAAATTTTTTACACACGGGTATGGAAAAATGTACCTGATGAAATAAAGATAGTTTTTTCCTAATCTTTTGGAAGGCTGCCCCGGGGCAGCCTTCCGCAGTTATAAGCAACACTGCCAAGGAGCCATTCTAAAATATCCGGTCTTAATTATACAGATTGATACCCGAATTGATTTAATTTCAGGGCCTACATTTGTAAACAATTTAAATGCCGCGAAAAAGCATGAAAAAAAAGCGTCTGATCAGGGTTTTCTTACAAGGTTTGATTTTGCTTCTCCTGCTTGAGCTTTCTTTGCGTATTATTTTCTACCAGCAGGTGGGTCGTGAAAAGCTGGCGGTTATTGAGACAGCCAAAAATATCAGAAGAAGGATGAATGCACCGGATTTGGAAAATGTTTACCAGCATTTCCTGTTGGCAAGACCCGATTCGGGCAACACCGTAAACCGGCAAATTGCACAGGAATCATTTGAGAGCAACCATTTTGAATATGCGCCGTGGACAGAATATAAAAACATTGATTATGTCGGCAAATATATCAACACCCATGGCTTGATAAGAGCCACCATGCCAGACAGGGTGTCCGGTGCCCACACAACAGCCGAACAAACAATTTATTTTTTTGGAGGATCTACCATGTACGGCGTAAATATTGCTGACAGGGAAACGATTGCTTCCGCCTTTGTGGATTTGTACAGAGATATTTTCCCAAAGGGGGTTGCCATTAAAGTGGTAAACTACGGTTTATCCGCGCATTATTCCTACAACGAACTGATGCTGCTGACCCATCTAATATATTCAGGTCAACACCCGAATATCACTATTATGTTTGACGGATTAAATGATTTCCTGATTCCTACAGCCTCGCTGAGGCGGCTGCCTTATTATTATTACCGGCTCAGGCAGGCCAGCCATGATCATATTAATTTTAAAGAACTGGAGAGTATCAATGATTCTACGCAAACTTTATTTGACGACCCGCCCGGTTACTCGATAGATTTACTTGTTGATACGCTGGTAAACAGTTACTTGTCAAATATGGAACAAATAAGAAAACTGGCGTCCGTTAATGATTTCAGTCCTTTTTTCTTTATTCAGCCCAATCCCTTTTATCATTATTCCAACCAGGACCATGACCCGATTTGCGAGAAAAGACCCGCACCGCTTGTAACCAAAGCCTATACCATACTGGAAAAAAGGGCGGTTGATACCGGTAATTGTTTTTTTCTGGGCAATATGCTGTTGAATGAAAAAGGATATCCTTTTATTGACCGTTTCCATTATTCACCCGGGATGTGCCGCAAGATTGCAAAAGAACTGGTGATGGTGGTAGGAAAGAAGATAAACAATATGCAATAGAACTGATAATTCGTGTAAGCGCTGGCTGCGGACTGCGCTGCAGGTAGTAAAAGAAATAAAACTAGACCAGGCAGATGAAAATACTCGGCATATCGGCATTTTACCATGATGCGGCGGCTGCTTTGCTGTTTGATGATAAAATTATTGCAGCAGTGCAGGAAGAACGCTTCACCAGGATTAAACACGATGCAGCCTTTCCTTCCAATGCCATCCGGTTTTGTCTCCAATACGGGGGCTGCAGCCTGGAGGATATTGATGCGGTTGCGTTCTATGATAAGCCTTTTTTGAAATTTGAACGTCTGCTGGAAACATATTATGCATTTTCGCCGGGAGGACTTCCTTCTTTTATCCAGGCGATGCCCGCATGGATAAAGGAAAAGCTGTTTATGAAAAAAAACATTTATGATGGCTTGCGGGATATTGGAG
>JBDTVE010000191.1:0-7923 GCA_040007355.1 Bacteroidota bacterium
TCCAGGCTCACTGGTGTCAGTGGGTCATCATCTTGTTTTAGATTCATTGTTCAGGCATCTGAACCCATCTCCTTATCATCACGGATCCAATTCTTTACCCCAAAACAAATCCTTGTCATGCCGACATTGGGAGAGATCTGCCCGCATCGCACATACCCATGCCAGTTATATTCATTAGTAAAGTATATCAGGCAATCATTCTTCCGCGTACAATCTTCGAAATCCCTGTAACAAGTCTGTCCTACTTTCGGATCCAAACCTTTGTCATCCCAAACCAAATCTTTGTCATCTCGACCTTAGGACGGATCTGCTTCCGCGGCAATTCCAGAAATTCTTTTAAAACGCCGGCCTCAAAAGGCCGCTGCCCGCCGGCGGTATGCGTATTGCCCTGCCGCTATATCTTTGCAGCATGAGTATTGAACAATTATACCAGTTATACCTGCAGTACCCGTCTGTAGAAACAGATACCAGGAAATTAAAAAAAGACGACTTGTTTTTTGCCCTGAAGGGTCCCAGCTTTAATGGAAATGCTTTTGCCGAAAAAGCCCTGGAAGCCGGAGCAGCCTATGCCGTGGTTGATGAAGAAGGGGTTGCCCAACATGAAAAAATGATCCTGGTCGATGATGTGCTGGCGACCCTGCAGGCGCTGGCAAAATATCACCGGCAACAGTTTACCATTCCTTTCCTGGCCATTACCGGCAGCAATGGTAAAACTACCACCAAAGAGCTGGTGCATGCCGTTTTATCAAGTTCTCTCACCGCCTATACAACGGAAGGAAATCTTAATAATCATATTGGCGTACCGCTTACGATACTGCGGGTAAAAAAAGATGCGGCCGCTGCGGTGATTGAAATGGGCGCCAACCACCAGCAGGAAATTGCGGGTTACTGTCAGTACACGATGCCTACCCATGGCATTATTACCAACGCGGGCAAGGCCCACCTGGAAGGATTTGGTGGTGCCGAGGGGGTTAAAAAAGGCAAAGGCGAACTGTATGATTACCTGCGCGCAAACAACGGTACCGCCTTTGTGATGGACGACTATGACTACCTGCGCCGGATGAGCGAAAATATACCCCACCTGATCACGTATGGAACCGGTAAGGCAATGGTAGTTGGTCAGGCCATTAAAAGTGAACCCTTTTTGGAAGTACAGTTTACAAAAGGTATCCAGGAAACCATCCGGACTCAGCTGGTGGGCGATTATAATTTGCCCAATATACTGGCTGCGGCGGCTGTAGGCGTTTATTTTAATATAACCAGTACGGATATTAAAGCCGCCTTGGAAGACTACACGCCCTCCAATAGTCGCTCCCAGTTAATCAAACAGGGCAGCAATACCATTGTACTGGATGCTTATAACGCTAACCCTTCCAGTATGAAAGCAGCGATTGAAAATTTTGCCCGTTTGCCCGCCGAAAACAAAGTACTGATGCTGGGAGGTATGGCAGAACTGGGAGAGGAAAGCCAGGCCGAGCACACCTTGATTATTGAACTTATTAACCGGTACAAATGGAAGGCGGTTGTACTGGCAGGAGGCGATTTTTTAAAGATAATCCACCCGTATACCCGATTTGAAAATGCTTCCCAGGCAAAAGACTGGTTCCGTCAGCAACATTTTGAACATACGGCTATCCTCATAAAAGGCTCGCGCAGCATGCAGATGGAAAAAGTATTATCCTGACGGCAAATTGTGTTCTTTGTGACGGCAAGACTATACCTTTGCAGCCTAAACAGGAACGATGGCGGAAACTGAGAAGCACCCGGGATATTTATTGACCGTATTAAGCAACAAGTGTCCGCGCTGCAGAGAAGGTTTTATCTACAAAGAAAAGACTAGTTACAAACTCAAATCCGTTGTAAAAATGTTGGATAAATGCCCTGTTTGCGGTCAGCCCACGGAGTTAGAGATTGGATTTTACTATGGTACAGGTTATGTGAGCTATGCGTTGTCTGTTGTTTTATGCGTAGTATCCTGTATAGCCTGGTGGCTTATTATTGGGTTTTCGTTTGAAGACAACCGTTTCCTGGCATGGATCATCGTTAATTCCGTTTTACTGGTTGTACTACAACCTCCCCTAATGCGACTCTCACGCACTTTATGGCTATCCGTTTTTGTTAAATACAACCCCAACTGGAGACTGCATAAACCGGAAGACAACAAGGAACGGATCAACCCCGAACAAATGGACAACTGGTAAACAGGCATTCAAAAGAAAAAGGCATGACACGGCCCTGCCTTTTCCGTTCACTAACAATATAGGCTACGGGCATACGCTGCGCAAACTCCGGCAAAGCAGCGTTGAACTGTTTGTACATCCCCTCTTTTGAAAGACCAAAAATATATTTGTTGCGCCATTGACCGGCACGTAGCATTTTTTCAGCAAAATCCTGAAATAGCGTTCCAGCAAGGCACCCTGGTAAACAACGCATCTTCACTGGCTTTTTCAAGTGCTACAATGCTTGAATTTTCAACCGCCTGGATGCAGAACCCCGAAGGTTTCCATTTGCAAAGGCTGATGTAATCGGTTATCCACCAGTTTTTTTCGGGCATATACTAAACGGGTGCCGAAATACAACAGCTGCACATTATAGCAGCTGCAAAACGAATTTTATTCTTTTTATTGTTTCTTCCTTTCCCAATAAAGCTGCTATATCAAAAACGGACGGCCCAAACTTTCCACCCACCAGCAT
Source organism: Bacteroidota bacterium (assembly GCA_040007355.1). GTDB lineage: Bacteria > Bacteroidota > Bacteroidia > Chitinophagales > Chitinophagaceae > JACMLD01. The sequence continues at coordinate 2,695 of JBDTVE010000191.1, forward strand.
CACACGCAATGGCATCAACACCTCTCCGGATTTTAGCTGGCTGGCAGCGGCCATTTCCTTGAATTCTTTTTCCAGGTCTGCAGCCACCCATTGCGGCATAAGCTCAAACTGGAGAACGGCTTCAGCAAAAAATAATTGTTTTTGATCGTTCCATTTTGGCCTGATGGCATCCAGATCATATTGTTTGGGCGCTTCAAAAAAATAGGCTGATTGCTCCAGGAAATCCGGTAATAACGTGCAACGGTCTTTCACCAGTTCAATTACCCGGGTAGCATACGCATCACTGGTAATGTTGATTCCCCCGTTTTCCAGCAGCTGTTTTACGGCGGGTTCCAGCTGCACCGGATTCAGTTTTTTTATCCATTCATGATTGAACCATTGGGCTTTTTCATAGTCGAATTTGGCCCCGCTCCGGTGTACCCGCTCCATGGAAAATTTGGTCACCAGTTCCTGCAGGGAAAAGATCTCCTGTGCTGTTCCATCGTTCCAGCCCAGCATGGCCAGCATGTTTATAAAGGCTTCCGGCAAAAACCCCCGTTCTCTAAAGCCCTTTGCCAGCTCCTTGGTTGTAGGATCGATCCAATTCATGGCAAATACAGGGAAGCCCAGGCGGTCTCCATCACGTTTACTCAGCTTGCCGTTACCCTCTGGTTTAAGGATCAGGGGCAGGTGGGCCCATTGCGGCATCTTATCAAGCCCAAACAAATATTTCCATACCAGGATGTGTACCGGCGCACTGGGTAACCATTCCTCGCCCCGGAATGCATGGGTTATTTTCATCAGGTAGTCGTCTACCACCACGGCCAGGTGATAAGTGGGCATGCCATCCGCTTTCAACAATACCTTGTCATCTGATTGTGAAGAATCAAACTTAACCGCTCCGCGAATCATATCCGTAAACGCTATTTCTTCTCCCACCGGCATTTTAATACGGATCACATAGGGCACTCCTTCCTCCAGCAGTTGTTTTACCCTGTCTGGAGCCAGCGCAATTGAATTTTTCATGTCTCCCCTTGTGGCCTGACTGTATTGAAAATTGGGCGAATCGGCGCGTTTTATTTCCAGTTCAGAAGGCGTGTCAAATGCATAATAGGCATGCCCTTCTTTTACCAGTTGATCTGCATAGGGCTGGTAAATTGCCTTTCTTTCGCTCTGGCGGTAGGGTCCATAAGCGCCACCATGCACCGGGCTTTCATCTGGTACCAGCCCACACCATTCCAGGCAATCCAGTATGTATTGCTCCGCTCCGGCCACAAAACGACCCTGGTCTGTATCTTCAATACGCAGAATAAAATCGCCCCCCTGCTGCCGGGCAAACAGGTAGTTGTACAATACCGTTCTTACACCTCCCAGGTGCAGGCCCCCGGTGGGACTTGGTGCAAACCTTACTCTTATTTTTTCTGACATGGCGGTAAAGGTAATTATTTGAAAGAATGAAAATCTTTTGAAAAAATCCTGCTTAGTCCGGATTCATTTTATCTTTTTAATAGGTTGACAATCAGAGTGCAATTTTATGGAAGGCAGAAATTTCGCGTTATGCAAAGCCGGCAGGTGTAAAAAAAATGAAGAAATTTTTCCGGGTTCGTGCAGCAAATCATTTGGGCTATTTGTCACATTAAAAGAATATTAAAAAAACTTTTTCACTACTGCCTTTTCCGTTACATTCGTGCCGCAAAACAATAAACCCTATCTGCATTATATTATGGTGAAGGCCTAATGAAAATAACCAATACCAACTGCGAATGTATAATCCCGCCACCAGGCGGGATTATCTTTTTAGCCATATTAAGGCTACTTCAATAATTTGATTGATTATAAGATTGGCGTTCGCAGGACCATACCCCCTCCCCACCTAATTTGGGCGACTCATTGCCACGGCAAAAACCCGCGGAAATGATTGATTTTCATCAGGTCTAACACAACGGGCCAACTGAGGTTTTGCCCGCAACGGTTGAAGACATTGCTTGCGTGCCAAACCACGGGAAATGCTGTTTATACGGCAAAACTCTCCCCGCAGGCGCAGCTACGGCTTGCATTGGGATTATTAAAGTAAAACCCTTTGCCATTTAGTCCTTCAGAGAATTCGAGGGTGGTGTTTACCAGGTAGAGAAAGCTTTTAAGATCCGTTACCACTTTAATACCGTTGTCTTCAAAGGTCTGGTCGGAAGGTTTTGTCTGGTTATCGAAATCCATTTTATAGCTCAGTCCCGAGCAACCGCCCCCTACCACGGAAACACGCAGAAAATAATCTTTGTCAGACATGGCGCCTTCCTTCATCAGGTTGTTTACTTTTTCTTTTGCTTTATCGCTTACGTAGATCATAATTAGATTTTTAGATGTTAGTATTGAATATTCAGACTACAAAGCGAATGACGCGACGAAGGGTCTGAATACTAAATACTATATACTAAGCACCTGGTGCTTTCTCAATCGGGTAACAGTCTCAATTATTTCCCCAATGGCATAATCAATTTCTTCCTCGGTAGTAAAACGTCCCAGGCTAAAGCGAAGCGAAGCATGCGCCAGTTCATCACTCAACCCCATCGCTTTCAGCACATACGAAGGCTCCAGGGTAGCCGAACTGCAGGCGCTTCCGGCACTAACCGCGATGTTTTGATTGAATCCCATCATCAGCCCTTCGCTTTCTGTATATTTAAACGATAGGTTGCACACATGCGGCATACGGTGCTCCGTGCTGCCATTTATTTCAACATTGTTTAGTCTTAACAAGGCGTTCTCCAACCGGTCTCTTAAACGTTGCAAACGGAGGGCCTCTTTGTCCATTTCAGCCAGGGCCAGTTCAGCTGCCTTGCCAAACCCAACAATACCAGGTACATTCAGGGTGCCGCTGCGCATGCCTTTTTCGTGACCGCCGCCGTGCAGTTGCGCGGCTAGTTTTACCCTTGGGTTTTTGCGGCGTTTATACAGCGCGCCCACTCCTTTTGGACCATAGATTTTATGTGCCGTAAGGGCCAGTAAGTCAATGCCGTCATGGTTTACATCAACCGGTATTTTGCCCGCAGCCTGAACCGCATCACTGAAAAAAATAATACCGTGTTTTTTTGCCAGGGCGCTTATTTCTCTTACCGGCTGGATAATTCCAGTTTCATTGTTGGCATACATAACTGCTATCAGGATGGTGCTGGGTTTTATGGCCGCTTCCAGTTGTTCCAGGTTGATGATTCCATTGGATTGTACCGGCAGATAAGTCAGATCGCTTCCCTGTTTTTCCAGGTGCTCACAGGTATCCAGCACCGCTTTATGTTCAGTAGCTACGGTAATAATATGGTTGCCCCTGGTTTTATACAATTCAGACACCCCTTTTATAGCAAGGTTATCTGCTTCGGTGGCGCCACTGGTGAAAATGATTTCTTCGGGGCCGGCGCCAATCAGCCTGGCTATCTGTTCGCGGGCATTGTTCACCGCCTCTTCGGCCTGCCAGCCAAATGAATGACTTCTGCTGGCGGCATTGCCATAATACCGCGTAAAATAGGGCAACATGGCGTCTACTACCCGTGGATCACAGGCGGTAGTAGCATTATTGTCTAAATAAACCGGTAATTGCATGCACAATCCTTTGAAATAATAAACACAAATCTACCTTAATTGGTTCTATTCTTATAACTTAAAAGAGGCGTTAACACGTTCCGCAAGGGCTGATTTATCTGCCTGGTTCAATCAATAAACCTTCCTTCAACAGTAGGGAAAACATGAATAAAATAGCGCACCATGGCTAACCGTGAAAGACGGTCTTTTTCTGTTCCCTTGTTTGAAAAACTGTTCACAGCCCCCTGTTACAACACCGAAACGTTTAAAACCGAAAAGATACAAACCGCCTTTATTATAAACAGGAATACAAAATTGTGTTACCGGATAAAACGACAGGCAGGAAGCCGATGATAAGCTGGTTTGTTTTCTGCATTCAAAATCGGACAATGGGGTGTTGGTTGAATCGTGCTGGAAAAGAAGCCGGGTTAATAAGGAGCCGATGTGGGTTAAAACGAGATGGGTTCCGATTACTGCAGAAAAACAATTCTTTTAATATTATCGGCCGGTATGGCTACATTCAGGGGGCCGATGCGTGGTCATGATCAGACCTCTTTTTCAATCAATCCCAGTTTTTCCACGGCAATTTGTGCAGCAATCTGGCTGGCATCTTTTTTATTGTATGCCTTGCCTTCTGCCAACAGCGTTCCGTCTACTACTGCGCCAATGGTAAATAGCCGGCGGCCGCCTTCCACGCGTTCGTCCATGGTTTCAAATTCAAGATTTTTACCGTTTTTATTCGCCCATCCGTATAGCTTATTCTTATGGTTGATTTCAAGGTTTTCCAAATCTTCCATGAATAAATGCGGCAGAATGATCCTTTCCATTACCCAGCGTTTGGTTTTATTAAACCCTTTGTCCAGGTAAACGGCTCCTACAACCGCCTCCAGGGTATTGCCAAAAATCTGGCTGATGCGAAGCGAATTATCGAATTTGTTGAAATTGGTAATTTTCTTGAGGCCCATCTTTAAGGCTATTTCGTTCAGGGTAGTGCGGTTTACCATTTTGCTCCGCATCTCCGTAAGAAAGCCTTCTTCTTTATAGGGATATTTTTTAAACAGGAAATCGGCAACAATACTACTCAGGATGGCATCTCCCAGGTATTCCAGGCGCTCGTTGTTTTCATCGGCCATTTCTTTTACGGAGCGGTGGGTAAGAGCGGCTTTGTACAACGAAGTGTTACCCGATGTAAAGCCAAGTACGTTACGCAATTGCTTTTTAAAGGAAGGCGCTTTTTCGCTGCCGGAGATAAATCTGTCTAGGAATGCCACAAGTTGCAAGCTACAAAATTTAAGATAAAGGAAGGCAATACCGCATTTGTACGCAATTAAAATAATTGCCAGGGTATAAACGATCGCGGGCCGGTAAAATTTTGCCGCCCAACCTGGTTACTGGTATTTTTTTACAATAACGGCTGCATTATGGCCGCCAAAGCCAAATGTATTGCTGAGTGCGGCCCTTACAACTCGTTTTTGGGGCTTGTTAAAGGTAAAGTTAAGCCGGGGATCCAGGGTGGGATCGTCTGTAAAGTGGTTGATGGTGGGGGGTACGATATCGTGCACGGTGCTTTTTATACAGGCAATGGCTTCAATAACACCGGCGGCGCCCAGGCAATGCCCGGTCATGGATTTGGTGGCGCTTATATTCAGTTTATAGGCATGTTCTCCAAAAACATGGGTAATG
>JBDTVE010000192.1:0-8577 GCA_040007355.1 Bacteroidota bacterium
TCATGCAGTGCTATAAAAAAACTTAAAATACCGTTAATGAACAATATTTTACTTGATTGTGAAAGAACAAAATACCCCAATACCGGATTGTTCCAATTTTGCCTGCAACTGGGCAATGAGTTAATAAAACAATACGACTCCCGGCTGGAATCGTTGTTTTTTTACCTCCCTGAAAGCCAGCGGCAGCTGTTTGGCCAAAATCAGCAGGTAGTGCCGCAGCATCACCTGCATAAATTTTTTCAGCCCGGCACCCAAAAATTCGATGTTTGGCACAGTACGTTTCAAAATTCCAATTACAAGCCCTGGAACAGCAATACCAGGATAGTGCTTACGGTGAATGATCTTAATTTTTTGATAGAGTCGAAAAATGACAGTGCCCGCATAAAAAAACACCTGCAACACGTACAGAAAAATGTTAACCGCGCTGACCATATTGTTTGTATTTCAGAATATACAAAACAGGTAGTGCTTGAGCATCTTTCAGTGAATGATAAACCCCTGGAAGTTATTTACGACGGCTACGATACCAATGAGTTTCCCAATTTTGATCAGCCCGCGTACCGACCCGGCAGAAAGTTCATCTTCAGTATAGGTACCGTTCTACCCAAAAAGAATTTTCACGTTTTACCTGCGCTGCTCAAAAACAATGACTATGAACTGGTAATTGCTGGCAATATCAATAAAGCATACGGTGAAAAAATTATTGAAGCTGCAAAATTACACGGGGTAACAGACAGGCTTACACTTACCGGACCCATTAGCGAAGAAGACAGGTATTGGTACTACACCCAGTGCATGGCATTTGCCTTTCCATCACTTGCAGAAGGCTTTGGTTTACCCGTGGTAGAGGCTATGCACTATGGAAAACCCGTGTTTATTTCCAGGCTTACCTCTTTGCCGGAAATAGGCGGTGATTTAGCCTATTATTTTAATGATTTTGATGCCACAGCTATGCAGCAGGTATTTGAAAAAGGGATGCAGCATTATCATACAGCCAATCCGGCTGCTGCTATTCAGCAAAGGGCGCAGCAGTTTAACTGGGTCAATACCGCCAAATCTTATCTTGCCATATACAGGAACCTGCATAATAAATAATTTTTATTAAACCCATTCTTTAGATTAGCGGGTGAACTAGCCACAACGTATACCGCAGATCAGCACAAGTGATCCCATGTCACTGGCCCGGGCAATTGCGCTGGTAGAAAATGATTGTGGACCCATCCTCTCCTTTTAACCTGGGCGCGCTGTTGGGTGACCGCATCCGTATGAGCGAATGGTACAATCACCCCAATGTTTTATCCGCTCACTGGCATCCAGGGGATTATTTGGCGGATTGCATCCCAGGATTATTGAGATCAATGATATTGTAAAATGCGCCCAATAAACCAGCTTTAACCGGCGTTTTCATCCCAGTAAAAATTAAGGTAGCCTTCGTATTTCTTAAAGCCGTTTGTTTTTTCTTCTATAGCAGGTAATTCAGACTGGGCCTGTGCAAATGAACAAGCCAGTAAAAGCAGCAAAGTGCAAATACTTCATAGCAGTTGTTTTGTAACAACAAGATACCACAAATGACCGCTTGTCGTAAAGACTGAAACGAAGAAAAAGAATTATTTGCCCGCAAAAGCCGTTATGCTTCGTGGTTACTCTTCCACCAACGGTAACCAATATAACTAAAGATAAGAAAAGGCATGGCGGCCAGGTAAAGAATACCACCATTCAGGGCTTTAGCCGGGCGCTCGCCCATTTGCTGCGCTGTTTTGGTGCAGATAGAACATTGAGCAGGCGCCGGCGAATGGAATCCTAACAAAAAAAGAAATAACAATAATATGACCAGGTTTTTTTTCATTCCACCGCAAAGATAAATCCATTTGCTTTTACTGCATATTCCTGTTTAACAAAAACCCTTACCGGTTAAGATAAGGGTTTAAATTTTTTATGCTTCTGCTGTCATCCTTTTTTGTACCTTTTTCCTTTCATCCTCATCCAGTACCACCTTACGCATACGAATGCTTTTGGGTGTTACCTCAATACATTCATCCTGTTGTATATATTCCATGCATTCTTCCAGCGTCATCAATGTTTTGGGCGCAATCCGCGAGGCATCGTCGCTGCCACTGGCGCGGTGATTGGTTAATTTTTTTGGCTCCGTGGCGTTCACCACCAGATCGCCCGGTTTAATATGCTCGGCAATGATCTGCCCGGTATATACTTCTTCACCGGGGTCTACAAAAAAAGTACCCCTGTCCTGCAATTTATCAATGGAGTATCCGGTGGTGCGTTCCTGGTTTTTAGACAACAATACACCATTGTTCCTTCCGGGGATGGGGCCCTTCCAGGGTTTATATTCAAGAAAGCGATGCGCCATTACCGCCTCACCGGCCGTATTGGTAAGCATATTGCTGCGCAGCCCAATCAACCCGCGCGATGGTATTTCAAATTCCAGGTGCTGCATTTCACCCTTGCTTTCCATCACCAGCATTTCGCCTTTCTTTTGGGTTACCAGATCTATCACCTTGCCGCTGAATGGGCCCGGCACATCCACCACCAGTACTTCAAACGGTTCGTTTTTCTTACCCTCAATTTCTTTTATCAGCACGGTTGGCTGTCCAATGGTGAGTTCAAAGCCTTCCCGGCGCATGGTTTCTATTAAAATACCCAGGTGCAGTATACCCCGGCCAAATACCAGGAAACTGTCGGCACTATCGGTATCCTCTACCCGCAGTGCCAGGTTTTTTTCTGTCTCTTTCATTAACCGGTCACGCAGGTGGCGACTGGTTACAAATTTTCCATCCCTGCCAAAAAACGGCGAGTTATTAATTCCAAACAACATGCTCATGGTAGGTTCATCTACGCTGATTACCGGCAACGCCTCGGGGTTTTCCAGGTCGGCAATCGTATCGCCGATATTAAAATCTTCCAGTCCCACTACCGCGCAGATATCACCCGCAAACACCTCGGTGGCTTTCTTTTTACCCATACCCATAAACGTATACAATTCCCTTACCTTAAGCCGTTTGATAAGACCGCCCGCCTGCATCAGGGCAATGTTATGCCCTTCTTTAATGGATCCCCGGGCTACTTTACCAACAGCTATCCTTCCCAGGAAAGATGAATAATCAAGCGAGGTTATCTGCATCTGAAGGGGTCCTTCTGCTATTTTAGGAGCGGGTACAAATTCCAGTATTCCATCCAGCAGGGGTGTAATACCTTCGCATTGTTCGTTTTTATTATTAAACCAACCGTTTTTGCCGGAACCATAAAACGTGGGAAAATTTAACTGTTCTTCGGTGGCATCGAGGTTAAAAAACAATTCAAATACTGCATCGTGTACTTCTTCGGGCCGGCAATTGGCCTTGTCAACCTTATTAATTACCACAATGGGGCGAAGATTTAACTGTAGTGCTTTTTGCAATACAAACCGGGTCTGGGGCATGGGACCCTCAAAGGCATCCACCAGCAGCAATACGCCATCAGCCATTTTTAACACCCGTTCCACCTCGCCGCCAAAATCACTGTGGCCGGGGGTATCAATAACATTGATCTTGGTGTCTTTGTATTCTACGGCGGCATTTTTACTAAAAATGGTAATGCCCCTTTCCCTTTCCAGGTCATTACTGTCCATTATCAGCTCACCCGTTTCCTGGTTATCACGGAACACTTTGGTGGCATGGAGGATCTTATCTACCAGGGTGGTTTTACCATGGTCAACGTGCGCTATAATAGCTATGTTTCTGATATTCATAATTGCATATTGCTTGTTCACAGGCAGCTTTTACGCACGGGGCGGCTGCGCTCCTGAAATTTCAGGCGGCGAAGGTACATTAATTCAACGGGCGGGGCAAGTGAAAGATATGATTATTGTGTTATCGGCCAGGGTGCCCGGATGGGGCGATGGTTGCGACGCGCCGTTCCGCTGTATATCATTGGGGATCACAACTATAGGCAGCAAACAACATCCCGGCAGCCATTGTCTTTAGATAACCCTGTCGTTGGGCCGGTACAACCCTAACCGGCCTTACCGGGGTTTGTCAGGTTCCGGAATACCTCCTCCAGTTTTTGTTCGCCACTTTGCAGCGAAACAATATCCAGGTTTCGCTGCAATGACATTTCCAGCAACAAACGCTTTACTTCGTTGGCATGGACACAATTCAGTTCCCATTCATGGTTATTTAGTTTAGTCACAGACAGCACGCCCGGCAAAGACTGCAGCAAACCAGCCTCCATCGCTTCCTTAAATTCAACCCTTACCATTTGGCCGCCAGGCTGTTTCGACTTATTGCGCAACACACTCAGCGTGTCATCCGCCACCAGCTTTCCCTGATTGATGATAATGACCCGGTCGCAAATGGCTTCCACCTCCTGTAAGATATGAGAGGAAAAAAGGATGGTTTTATTTTTGCCCAGTTGTTTGATCACCTCGCGTATTTCAATGATTTGGTTGGGGTCAAGCCCTGTAGTGGGTTCATCCAGAATCAGCACTTCGGGATTGTGCAGCAGGGCCGCTGCCAGTCCCACCCGTTGTTTGTAGCCCTTCGACAACTGACCTATTTTCTTTTTCCTTTCCGGTGTAAGACCCACCGTTACAATTACGTCTTCGGTGGTTGATTTTTTATGGCCTATGGCATGCACGCCCGCAACAAAATCCAGGTATTCACGCACGTACATGTCGTAATACAGCGGGTTGGATTCCGGTAAATAACCGATCTTCTTTTTTGTTTCCAGCGATTGTGTCCTTACATCAAGACCGCAAACGGTTACCAGGCCGGCATCTGCCAGTAAATAACCGGTAATGATCTTCATGGTGGTTGATTTACCGGCGCCGTTTGGCCCCAGGAAACCCACTATTTCTCCCCTGGCGGCAGAGAAGGAGATATCGTCTACCGCCTTTTGTTCACCATACATTTTGGTAAGTCCTTTTACTTCTATAGACATGGTACAAACCTACGAAAACAATTTTGGGATTGCTGGTTTTGGATGGCCTGGGATTGGTTAACCCAAGTTCTTAAAAATCTGCTCCATTGATCAACCCGTTCAGGCATCTGGTGCTGTACCGGGCAATCGGTCATATTCACCCGTAAATGCATACCATCCAAAAATCATCAGGCCAACGCCAATGGGTGCAAAAATGCCAATGATAATGATCCAGGGAAGCGGTTTGTTAATATCCCCTTTCCCATTTGCGTCAATATTATGCAGGGCGCTTTTTATGAGAATAAAAATAAGCACCGGGCCAAGCACTAGCCACAACAACCCCAGAACGCGTTTCAGCTGATTCATAATAATTCTTTAAGCCCGCAGGGCAGTTGAAGTTCAAATAGGTTTAATCGTCAATAGCAATATTCGTTTTATTGGTGAGGTAGAGACTTCCAATCACAAAAGAAAGCGCCGCTACAATTATCGGGTACCACAGCCCCGATAAATAATCTGTGCCGGGGAGCGTGGTGATCAGGGTTGCAATAAACGGTACCAGTCCGCCAAACACACCGTTGCCGATATGATAGGGTAGGGACATAGAAGTATAACGGATTCGCGTGGGAAAAAGTTCTACCAGAAAAGCGGCAATAGGCCCGTACACCATGGTAACAAAAACAACCATCAGGGCTATATAGGCAATCATGTTCAGCCGGCCGGTTTCACCCAAAATCGTTTCCTTATTTACCTGGGCGGCCATCTTATTGCCACCGGCCAGTATTTTTTGCCGGCTGGTAATTTGCTGTCTTGTGCCGTCTTCAAAATAATTGGTAATGGTGGTGCTATGTAAAGAATCTGTTGTTGACCCGGGTAACGCTGCCGATGCATATTTGACCGTGGTCCGGTTGGCCAGCACAACTTTTTTACTGGTATCGGCGGTTTCGTAAAGCTGCCGGAATATGGGCCGGTAGAACAGGACGCCCAGCAACATGCCGGCCAGCATAATATTCTTTCTTCCCCATTTATCAGAAAGGCTGCCAAATATGACAAAGAAAGGCGTGGCAATAACCAGGGCAATTAGAATTATGGTATTGGCTTGTTCATATTCAATAAAGCATTTGGTAAGAATAAAACTCTGCGCATAAAACTGGCTGCTGTACCAGATAACGCCCTGTCCCATGGTAGCACCAAAAAGCGCCAGCAATACCATCTTGAAATTTGTTTTATGACCGAAGCTCTCCTTCAGTGGGTTGACGGACGTAGTACCGGCTATTTTTAATTTCAGGAACAGGGGTGATTCATTCATGCGCAGTCGAATAAAAACGGATACGGCTACCAGCACAATAGACAATAAAAAAGGGTAGCGCCAGGCGTTGCCATTTGTAAACGCTTCCACACCGGCGATCCTTCTCACCGATAAAATAACGCCCAGCGACAGGAACAGACCCAGGGTTGCGGTAGTTTGAATAAAACTGGTATAGTAACCACGCCGGCTGGCCGGCACATGCTCGGCCACGTAGGTAGCGGCGCCACCATATTCGCCGCCCAGCGCCAGGCCCTGCAACAAACGCAGCAATAAGACCAACAACGGGGCCCAGCCACCAATGGTTGCATAACCCGGAACACAGCCAATTAAAAAAGTAGAGCCGCCCATCAGCACCAGGGTTAAAAGAAAGGTGTATTTCCGGCCAATCAGGTCGCCCAGCCGCCCAAATACTAAGGCGCCAAAGGGCCGCACAATAAAACCGGCTGCAAAAGTAGCCAGGGTAGACAGCAGCGCTGCCGTTGGGTTGGTATCGGGGAAAAACTTATGTGAAATAATGGTGGAGAGGCTGCCAAAAATATAAAAATCATACCACTCAATTAATGTACCGGCAGAAGAAGCAGTGATAACTTTCCAGATTCCTTTGGTTGTCGTCATATGGCTATTAATCAGGAATGAATGTAATTATTTCTGTCGCTTTACAAAAATTTTTCTTAGCACCCGCATCATTCCCGGGTATTCCATAGGGCGCGCCACCATGACAACCAGGTTAAAACCAGCACGGTTTATACCCGGTGGTTTTCCGGCATAGGTTCAGGATATTTGGCCGGGGCAATTGCCCCTGGGCCTGGCTGTTATAGACACCTGCTGCCCCCCATCAATAACTTTTATTTACCCCTCATCGTCCTCCCCGCTATATGCGTATTCGTAAAGCTCATCTATGGCGGTGCCCGCGCTCATTTCAAAAACGGGGTTAATGATGCCGTCTTTCAAACCATATACCCAACCATGCAAATGGGGCACCTGCTCCCGCTTCCAGGCTTTTTGAATGATAGAGGTTTTGGCCAGGTTAAACACTTGTTCCTTTACATTTAATTCCGTCAACCGATCCAACCGGGTGCTTTCATCAGCAATGGCGTCCAGTTCTCCGCGGTGCAGGCGGTACACATCTTTAATGTTTTTCAGCCACATATTTAAGATCGGCTTAAAATCCGTGTTGGTGGTTGCCGCCTTAATTCCTCCGCAACCATAGTGGCCGCAAACAATTACATGTCTTACATGCAGATGATTGACAGCGTAATCCAGCACGCTCAGCAGGTTTACATCGGTGTTCACCACCATATTGGATACATTGCGGTGTACAAAGATCTCACCGGGCTGCGTGCCGGTAATTTCATTTGCCGGCACCCGGCTATCGCTGCAGCCTATCCATAAAAACTCCGGTGTTTGCAGGTGCGCCAACCGATCAAAATAAGCAGGATCTCCATTCAGCATGGTAGCTGCCCAGGACTTATTGCCCATCAATAATTTCTCGTAGGTCTTCATAAATCAACAATTAACTTTTGCATATTACTTAATTTTTACAACATGTATCAGAAATGGCCGATTAACGGTACGCCAAAGGCCCCGGATTGTAGTACTGCGGCCGCTTCCTAAAAAACAGTCATGCCGGCAAATAATATATAGTACCGTGCAATTTTGAACCTTTCCGGGATCAGTCTGCCGGAGCGGGGCCTTGCACCCGCAATGCCGCCCTTATGGCTATATCCTTTCCGCTGTCTGGAACCTATACACCAAACCGCTGTGCAACATGCGGCAGATGGGCATGGCGGGTGCGGTGTCACGCTGCTAAGCGCATCCCCCTGTATTTTTAGATAACCCGAACCAACCAGCCAGCTACAAAACCAAGGGGTAACCACCTGGCTTTACCAGCTGGCAAATCTGTTTCAGCAACCCGTCCTTTATATCATATACCCAACCGTGTATCTGCGGCCCGTTATTGTTCTGCCAGGCTTTTTGCACCGTAACCGTATTGGATATATTGGCCACCTGCTGCCTTACATTGTATTCCACCAGTAGGTTGGCGCGTTCGGCGGGGTCGGCAACCGCGTCGATGGCGGCACGGTTGGCTTCGTATATGTTTTTTATATTCAGCAGCCATTTATCAAGGATGCCAAAACTTTTATCTATCATGGCTGCTTTTACACCGCCGCAGCCGTAATGACCGCAAACAATAATATGTTTTACTTTCAGGTGGGTAACCGCATAATCAAGCACGCTTAAGAAATTGATGTCCCCTTCCATTACCACGTTGGCAATATTGCGGTGTACAAAAAGCTCACCGGGATGGGTACCCGTAATTTTATTAGCAGGCACCCGGCTGTCGCTGCAGCCAATCCATA
>JBDTVE010000193.1:0-1675 GCA_040007355.1 Bacteroidota bacterium
CTGAATTACCTGAAGTTTGAGAAAAGGTACTCACAGCATACCATTCATGCTTACCAGAACGACCTGGAACAATTCTTTACCTATATCACCAGCCAGTACCAGGCTGCAGGCCTGGCGGATATTGCCAGCACCTATACCCGTAGCTGGCTGGCGGAACTGAAAGCGGATAAACTGACGGCAAAAAGCATTAACCGCAAGGCATCCTCCCTAAAATCATTTTTTAAATATCATATCCGAATGGGCGCCCTTGAAACAAGCCCCATGTGGTCTGTAAGCACGCCCAAAATAGGCAAACGCCTTCCTGAATTTGTAAAGGAGAAGGATATGGACAACCTGTTCCGGCACCTGGAGTTTCCCAATGACTGGAAAGGCAAAACAGACCGCTTACTATTGCTGCTTTTTTATCATACCGGGATGCGTTTAAGTGAGCAGGTAAACCTGCAGGAAAGCCAGGTTGACTATTCTAAAAAAGCGATTAAGGTGCTGGGCAAGGGCAACAAAGAACGGCTTGTGCCGGTATCCGATGCATTAATGGGTGAAATGAAAGCCTACCGGCAGGCAAAGAAAATAGAAATGGAGAAGCCCGATAAAACATATTTTTTTGTACGTGAAAACGGGAAGCGGCTTTACCCAAAATACGTGTACCTGGCGGTAAAAAAATACCTGTCTGAAATTACCACACTCAACAAAAAAAGCCCCCATATTCTAAGGCATACCTTTGCCACCCATCTTACCAATAACGGAGCAGACATCAATGCGGTAAAAGAACTGCTGGGTCATAGCAGCCTGGCCTCTACCCAGGTGTATACGCACAACGATATCGGGAAGTTGAAAGAGGCCCATAAAAAAGCGCACCCGCGTGCATAATAGAATGTGCGGAAACTGCGTTAAATAAGGGTAAATTTTATATTTTATTATTTGGAAAAACAGGCCCTATCCGTTAATTTCATAGTATCACAAAAAAACAGTGCCTATGTCGAGTATGTACTTGTTTTTTCAAAAAAGTTCTTTCATTTATTGTTCACTGATTAAAAGCGAAAATTATGAACGTTACCATCCAGACAGTTCACTTTGATGCAGATGTAAAACTAACAGAGTATGTTAACCGGAAAGTAGAAAAGCTGGCTACATTTCACGATCGTATCATTAAGGTAGATGTCTTTCTTAAGTTAGACAACGTAGTGCACCAGATTAAAGACAAAGTTGCTGAGATAAATGTCCGTGTGCCAGGCCGCCAGTTTTTCGTAAAGGCCAGCTCCAAATCTTTCCAGGAATCATTTGACGATGCCTTCGATTCACTGGTGAACCAGATAAAGCGAAAAAAAGAAAAGCAGGTTGCATAATTTTAAATATCATTTAACCCCGCACATCGTTGCGGGGTTTTTTTTTGGAAGCCTGGCCCGGCTTCGGCCGGTTGGGGATGGTGGATGCAGGGTCTATACCGGTTTTTTACAGCGATTGCCGGCGAACTTTTCCATCGGCATTCTTTATTTTTGGGTGCTCCAAAAAATTATAGCAGCAAAGTTTTTGTATTTATTGAATTCCATTACCTTTGCATTCCCAAAATTTTTGGGGTAGTTCTTTATTGGCATTTTGGTAATGCCACCTTAGCTCAGCTGGTAGAGCAACTGATTTGTAATCAGTAGGTCGCAGGTTCGATTCCAGCAGGTGGCTC
>JBDTVE010000194.1:0-3994 GCA_040007355.1 Bacteroidota bacterium
TTGGGGACCGGCCGCTGCCGGCAAACTGCTAAAACCTTTTGCCAAAGACTGGATATTGTTGCCGAATGCCGAAAACACACCGGCGGTGGTGGTAAAAAAAGCCGGTACATAACAGGGGCAGGCCTGCCCGTTTACAGATCTGCTAACCGTAAAAAAGACTGGAGGTTAAACCGGGTTAGAATTCCAAAAGACAGTTTTTGTAGTGCCGGTCGAATGTTCGCCGCCTTTCTCCTTGCTGCGGCCGTTTTGCCCCATAATACTTCCTGGAAGGAGGTAAGATGGCCCTGTTCAAAGTCGTTAGGCCTGAGCCCGCTTGATTTGATAGCATTGTAAAGCTCATTACCATATTGATAATCTGGTGAAACCGCGCGCTGGTCTTTTTTGAAGACGCCCTTGCGGTCCAGGTTTTTCCAATCTTTGCCATTGATATTGCAGGCGGAAAAAAACGCGAACTTTTTTTTACTCATTACCAGGGAATGGTGCTGGTAGTGGATCAGGTATCCGCGTCCCTTTAGCCGGGGTGCAAGCTCGTTTTTTTTAGAACGCGGTATGTTGGGCAACGTTATGGGGTAGCCGCGTATAAAATTTGTATTATAGGCCATGGTTTGGTAGGGTTTCCAAGCGGGAACGGGTATCCAAAATACGGTCTTCAGCAGAATTGATGGCGCTTCTTTTTCTACAGCAAAACGCAGCCGGTACGCAGTCGCCGGCCAGGTTGTTTAAAGTTCCGGCATTTTTTCTGATCAGCAATACAACAAACCGGTGATACCGGCCGGGCCAGTTTGTTACAGTTTCACGGGCATTCCAGGCGGGGCTGTTGCTGAAAGTGCTTACAGTCGCAGTTGCAGGGAGAAAGAATTTGTTAAACAGCAGCTCGTGGCCTGTTTCACACCAAAAAAATTAGATAAACCGCGCAAGATCCCGTTCCTGCTGGATCTTATAACTCCATTATTGCATCCAAATTTTAGGGCTTATTTTCTTTTGCACTTCCGGTGTGTATTTAGTTTAGGAAAGGGTGCTGAATTTTTTTAAATTGTGGATAAGCCCGGTCAAACAGTTGCATAAGTCCAAAAACTGGTGGATTACCCTGTGAATAGCCTGGCAATAAATTAAAGCGAACAATTTGTTTTTTTTGAAAAAAATTGCAGTCTATATTCGCCGTCCTGAATTTGCGTAACAATTCTTTAACATGCTGGGCATGAAGGCAGCGTTACAAAGCAGGAACCAACGTTGAAATCTGATTGCCGGCCCCGGGGCCAACCGAAGAAAAACTACAGCCTGATAAAACCATTACCATAACCCATTTCTGCCTGGAATAATATGGATTTAACTAACCTGAATAAAGACCGCGCCAAGACCAGGCGCAAGAGTTCTATTGATTTAAGTACCATGGTATACGGCAAAGTGCCGCCCCAGGCAAAAGATCTGGAGGAAGCCGTGCTGGGCGCCATTATGCTGGAAAAAAGCGCCTTTGATACCGTGGCGGAAATATTGAAACCCGAATGTTTTTATATAGATGCCCATCAGCGCGTATTCAAGGTAATGCAGGGTCTGCAGCAGAAAAGCCAGCCCATTGATATCCTCACAGTAGTGGAAGAACTGAAAAGTAAAGAGGAACTGGAAACGGTGGGCGGGCCTTATTTTGTAACGCGGTTAACCAATACCGTTGTATCCAGCGCCAATATAGAAGCGCATGCACGCATCATCCTCCAAAAATTTATACAGCGCGAACTCATCCGCATCAGCGGCGAGATTATCAACGATTCTTACGAAGACGCTACCGACGTATTTGACCTGCTGGACGATGCGGAAAGCAAATTGTTTGAGATTACCAATAACCACCTGCGCAAAAATTTTGATAAGATTGACGATATATTAGTGAAAACTGTGGCACGCATAGAAGACTTGCGGCATAAAAACGAAGACATTACCGGCGTGCCCACCGGCTTCCCCACGCTCGACAGGGTCACTTATGGCTGGCAAAGTACCGACCTGATAATACTGGCCGCCCGCCCATCGGTTGGTAAAACGGCTTTTGCGCTTAACCTTGCCCGTAATGCCGCGCTGCATCCTTCCAAACCAACGGGCGTGGCGTTTTTCAGCCTTGAAATGAGCGCCGGCCAGCTGGTGCAGCGTATTTTATCGGCCGAAAGCGAAATCATGCTGGAGAAAATTGCAAGGGGCAAACTGGAAGAACACGAAATGAAACAGCTGTATGCAAAAGGGATACAGCGCCTGTCCGAAGCGCCCATCTTTATTGATGATACGGCAGCACTCAACATATTTGAGCTGCGCGCCAAATGCCGCCGTTTAAAAAACAAACACAATGTAGGCCTTATCATTATAGACTACCTGCAGCTGATGAGTGGTACCAGCGGTCATGGCACCAATCGCGAGCAGGAGATCAGCAATATTTCAAGAAACCTGAAGGGCCTGGCAAAAGAGCTGCAGGTGCCCATTATTGCACTTAGTCAGTTGAGCCGCGCGGTGGAATCAAGAAAGGAAGGAAATAAGATACCCCAGTTAAGTGATCTCCGCGAATCGGGCGCCATTGAACAGGATGCCGATATGGTTATGTTTTTATACCGGCCGGAATATTATGATATCAACCAGAATGAAATGGGCGAAAGCAATAAAGGCGAGACCCATGTGCGCATTGCCAAGCATCGTAACGGTAGCCTGGAAAACATAAAACTGCGCGCCCTTTTGCATATACAGAAATTTATTGAGGACGATGATATGGGCAACCCGCCCGGCTATGGCGGTGGCTGGAAAAAACTGCCCCCGGAAGACGGTATGGGTGCAGGCGGCGCCAAATTGTATGTACAGGCCGGCAGCAAAATGAACGATATGCCGGCAGACGATGAGGATACTCCGTTTTAAGTGCTCCCCATAAATACCGAACGCGAATACAGGCTATCCCGCCGGCGTGGCTCCTGTTAACCCCGTACTGGCAATTCAACCCGGTCCCAATCGCTTTACAAAACCGCGGTACCGGTAACCGGCAGGAGACTGTTTAATGCCCAAAAGCTTACATTGCAATAATCTTTTAATGCTTGAGCCTTCCTTTTTTTTACATAGAACAGTTTGATGCGGGCGGTAAAGTCCTGGTGCTGGATGAAGACAACTCCAGGCATGTAATAAGCGTATTGCGTATGCAACAGGGAGAGGCCCTGCACCTTACAGACGGACAGGGAAATTTATTAACGGGGGTGATTGCCGAACCGCATAAAAAAAAATGCGCCATCACCATCACTGAAGCCCGGTATTTCGCACGCCCCGAAAGAAAAACAGCCATCGGTATCTCCCTGGTCAAAAACCCGGTGCGGTTTGAATGGTTCCTGGAAAAAGCAACTGAAATCGGGATAACGGAAATATTTCCCCTGGTTTGCAGCCGAACGGAAAAACAGCATTTCCGCCATGCGCGGATGAAGAATGTGCTGGTAAGCGCGCTTTTACAAAGCAGGCAAACCTGGCTACCCTTATTGCATGAACCGGTGAAATTTGAAACGGTGCTCGGGCAGTTGTTGTTCCGGCAGAAATTTATAGCCCATTGCCTGGAAGACAGTAAACAATCATTGGGAAGCGGTCTTATCAGCCCGGCCGACAGCCAGTTGGTACTGGTTGGTCCGGAAGGCGATTTTACGCGGGCAGAACTAGAACAGGCCCTGCAAGACGGGTTTATTCCCGTGGCGCTGGGAGAAACCAGGTTACGCACGGAAACGGCCGGGATAGTGGCGGCCGTACTTTTAAAAAACGCCAGCTAATCGGATCGGTTTTTTTGCGGGACGCGCTGCCGTTACCGGCCGGGTAGGCCGGCCATCAGCCGGTATGCTCCCCATTGGCTCGGCAGTTTTATGGATATGAATAAAGTAGGCATCTAATAAACAGCAGATAATGGCCCTGGGTCTGTGGCATAAGGCACAAAACAGGAACGGGTTTTTCCAGTTTCTGCCATTTATTGACAGGGGTAAAAATTAAATTTCCTTAACTT
>JBDTVE010000195.1:0-2858 GCA_040007355.1 Bacteroidota bacterium
GTATAAATGTGGGTACCCGCCGGGGGCGATCTGGATTTACAGGCCTTTCGGCAGTTCCTGAACCACGCCCAAAACCGGGGTTCCAGTTTAGAATAACGGTAATTTGATAAAATCTACCGCCAATCATCCTTCCAAAAGCTGATGCGCCCCGAACATCACCCCCTCCCGTAGACGAAATGTGTACCAGTCTGTTAATTGTAAAAGATTATTATGAGAAAAAGTCTACTCCTTACCATTTTCCTTTGTACGTGCATGGTTGTTTCAGTAAACATTCAGGCGCAGGTAAAAGGCAATCCTGTTTTTAGCGCAAAACCCCCGCAACTGAAGTTACAAAAACCAGGTTCCCGGTTAAGCCCCGAATTACAAAAGCTCTATGACAGAACCGCAGGCGCCAGAAAAGCACAGCCCTCCGGCGAGAAAATTTTTATACCCAATGATGCGCTCGATAAATTATTACAGCTACAAGGAGACCGGGTTGTAGTGGATATCACCATAAAGGGTAACCGGGCAGTATCGCTGGCGCTTTTGCAGCAACTGGGAGTGAAAGTTACGGCCATGTATGGGCGGGTAATTTCCGGGCTGGCGCCCATTGCTGCTCTTCCCGAATTGGCGACCGTTCATACCATTCAATTTGCACGGCCGGCGTACAGACCACTTCACCTGTTCCAGCCACCGGCCGCCTGGACGACTCCGGCGAAGGGCCGACATAGACAGGAGGGGGTGCTTTTGCCTGTAATAAGCCAGGGTGACACGGCGCAGCGCTCTTATCTGGCCAGGGAAAAATATAAGGTAAGCGGAAAGGGCGTAAAAATCGGGATCCTGTCAGATAGTTATAATAGCCTGGGTACAGCGTCCCTGGGAGAGATGCAGGGCGAATTGCCCGGTCCCGCCAATCCCTTTAAATTCAAAAAACGGGTAACAGTACTGGAAGATATGGCCGGTGGCACCGATGAAGGCCGTGCCATGGCGGAGATTATACATGATGTGGCACCGGGGGCGGAGCTTGCTTTTCATACCGCTTCTGCAGGGCAGGCAGATTTTGCACAGGGTATACAAGACCTGGCAGACAAAGGCTGTAAAGTAATGGTAGACGATCTCAGTTACCTGGATGAACCGTTTTTCCAGGATGGCATTATTGCCCAGTCGGTTGATTTGGCAAAGAAAAAAGGCGTCTCCTATTTTTCCGCAGCCGGCAATAATTATAATAATTCTTATGAAAGCGATTACCGCTCCACCACAGACCAGATACTGGGATTGGGCAACGGCACCGCGCATAATTTTAATCCACCGGGTGCGCCTCCCCGTGAGTACCAGCCCATTTTCATACCACCGGGTGGTTCTTTTATCGCTTCCTTCCAATGGGATCAGCCATTCTTTTCCGCCGGTGGCGCGGGTGCTGAATCGGACCTGGACATATTCCTGGTTGATGTTAACGGAAAGATTGTGGCGGGTGGTACTACAAACAATATCCTGAGCGGTGACCCGATAGAAGTTTTTGGGTTTGATAATACAACGCCCGAGAATACGTTTTTCCTGGCCATTGTAAAATTGGCCGGTCCCGACCCTGCGCACATAAAATATAATATGTACAGGGATGCCAGCTTTTATATAACCACGCCCGCCATACCGGGTATTTTTGCGCCTACACTGGTAGGTCATGCCAAGGCAGCGGGAGCCATTACAACGGGTGCTGCCTTCTACCTGACCACGCCGGCATACGGCGTGGATACGCCACTGGTAGAATACTTTTCCTCGCTGGGAGGGGTTGCCAATTATTTTGATGTACACGGAAACCGCATCGCTCCCCTGCAAAGAAAAAAGCCTGATATTATTGCACCCGACGGCGGAAACACCTCCTTTTTTGATCCTTTTGGTAATGGCGATATTGTGCAGGACGCAGACAGCTATCCCAATTTTTTTGGTACTTCCGCAGCGGCCCCGCATGCAGCCGGCGTGGCAGCCCTGATGATAGAAGCGGAAAAATTAAACAACCTGACACCCGGCCAGATAAAAGGTATACTGGCCGCTCATACCGTGGATATGGATGATATCCGCACGCCCTTATTCGACAAAGGCTTTGACCTAAATACAGGCGCAGGTTTTCTGAAAGCCGATGAGGCGGTTGCGGAAGTGCGGTTTCCCAATTTGTATCTCAGGAATCTTTCACTGAAAGCGGTATGCTCTGCCGACCCCGCCGCTACGCGCAGCTGGAAAATTGTAAACCCCAACCCCTTTGAAGTAGCCACGCACTGGCTGCTCCTGGGAACAAACCAGTATGGCAGTATTACCGCACCGGCCGGCGAAAGCCTTTTTTCCACCAATGCTTTTAACCTCGGAAATTTTCAACTACCCAATATCGTTATACTGGACTGGGATGATAATTTTGGATTTTCCCGCCTGGACATCGCCAGCAGCAGTAACACACCCTGCGGCAGCGCCGCCGCCCGCAGCATGAACGCTTCTCCCGTGAACGAAAACACCGAAAAGCCCCAGATCGCCGCGGTATATCCCAACCCGGCTTCTACCGTATTCCGGGTTTATCTGGCGCTGGCCGGCCAGCAACCCGTAAACCTGCAATTGTTCAGCATAGACGGCCGGAAACTACTGGAAAGAAATACCAGTCAGCCAAAGGGCATTATAACCCTGGATGCCGCCGCCTGTAAACCGGGCGTTTACCTACTGAAGATTAAACAGGGAAGGTTTAACAAAACAATCAAACTGGTCAAGCAATAATCTATATAACAAAGAGTTGTTCTGATGGGCGCCAACGGCGCCCATTTTAATGTTTATTATAGAACATTAATAAAACCGGTTTATCGTTCCGGAGAAAGAAACTTGCCGCCACCTACCAGTTCAGC
>JBDTVE010000196.1:0-10041 GCA_040007355.1 Bacteroidota bacterium
ATCAGTATGAAAGCAAATCCATCCCCCTTACTCAAAAACCGGGCATATCGAACTGCCCTTCCCATGGAGTCAAAATCGGCGGAACAGTTGCTGGAAGACCTTTCCGGCATCTTAAACAATCGCCGTGAATTGCTTGAAAAAATAATAAAGAAATTCCCGCGCGCGCACGATGGCCATAAGATGTTTAGTCAGTATCACAAACAAACAAAAAACTTTCAGTCGGTATTGCTGGCAGAACTTTCCACCTTTGGTGATGGCCTGGTCGCTCCCGACCCTGCCAACGCCTATAACGACTGCTGGATAACCGCCTTGCAAAAATGGCATACCATTAACAAGCCCAGGCTTATTCCATTCTGGCGTGAACTGGAAACCATACTCCGCGATATCTATCGTAAGACCCTCAATTTTACAGCCGTTCTGCCCGCTTCCTTTCAAACTATCCTTACAGAACAACTGGCTGAACTGATGCTTTCCAGGTAAAAAAATAAGCCTGCTCGATGAACACATGATACACTATACCTTCCAAAGATTTTTTGGCGCAAGCGGCCATGAAGAGACGATTTTTAAAACAAGTTCCGCGGAACGTTCCTTGCGGTAGGTATACGGCCGGCTTCTCCTGTAGCCTGTTGACCATAAACTTTTTTGTTTAAACAATTAACCTCGTTTCAGTGAATTTTTTGATATTTACGGCAAATTTATCCGTTGCCCTGCCGTTGTACAGGCAACCGGAATGAACCGGAGAATATGGTTTGAAATGGCAGATTAGAATAACGTAATTGTATTCTCAAAAACAACTACTAATTATAAGTAAGACAATGCGGCACCTATTATTTTTTATGACTGTACTGATCTCCTGTACGGCCTATTCACAAAAAACAGACATAAAGCTGCAAGCTCAGCTAACGGAAATGGTAGCACATTTCAACGGCGATATCGGGATCTATGTACACAATCTCAGGCATAACCGTGTAGCCATGGTGAATGCTGATACCGTTTTTCCGACGGCCAGTATTGTTAAGATCCCTATTTTGATTGGCATAATGAGCAAGATAGAAACCGGACAACTAAACTATCATCAGCGGTTCACCTATACCGATTCACTGTTCTACAGCGAAGGCGACGATATACTGTCCGCATTTAAAGACAGTTCCACCATTGAGTTAAGTAAACTGATGATGCTGATGATTACGATCAGCGACAATTGCGCAAGCCTCTGGCTGCAGGGCCTCAGCGGTGGTGGAACCAGAATTAACCAGTTGATGGATAGCCTGGGTCTACCATTAACCCGCGTGAACAGCCGAACGCCAGGCCGGGAAACAAACCGGCACAGGTATGGCTGGGGCCAGACATCTCCAAGGGAAATAGCCAAGCTGATGGAAAGGATTGTAAAAGCGGAGGTGCTGGGCGCTGAACCCGATGGGAAGATGTTGCGTTTGTTGGGACGGCAATACTGGGATGAAGAAGCACTCTCCCAGATCCCGGCGGGTATTTTTGCAGCAGACAAAAATGGCGCGATAGATGAAAGCCGGAATGAAGTGGTGTATGTAAACTGTCCGGGAAATCCCTATGTGTTTAGCATATTCACAAAAAATAATAAGGATAAAAGCTGGAAATCCGATAACGAGGCTTGGGTGCTTACCCGGAAATTGTCTGCTTTGTTGTGGCAATATTATAACAAACAATAATTATCATTTCAGCTCACCAGGAAGTTAATCTATGTCATCCCATATCTCACTCTTGTCATCCCGAGTAAACGATTAGTGGAACCAACGTTTTTTGAAAACGACAGGCACAAGATGCCGGCGGGTCTTCGTGAGCTATTATTCAGCTTCATTGTTGCCAGGCAACTGGATCCAAATCTTTGTCAGCCCCACGGTAGGACGGGCGTCCTGCCACGATGATTTCTATTAATGGATCGGACTCAAAGCCGGCCGGGCTTCGTACCCGTAACGCATATCGGTGCTGTCTTATAGGAAAGAACAATAATCCAATATTTTTTACTGTCAAAAATTAATAGCGGTCATAGTTGTATCCAGCGAAAGATCTCTCCTACCGGCGGCATGATACAGATCGCGATCCATATAAGAAAAATTGAATCAGAGACAAAGTTCCAGATCGCGAATAATCCGCTCCCTTGTCATCCCGGCCGCTCTCTTGCTATCACTTTACAAGGAAACTGCTATCAAAGTATTCCTCCTTCTGCAAGCCAAAGTCATCGCATAAAAAAAATGGCCCCTTCTCTCCTATCTCGGCGAAGAAATATAAAAATGTATTAAAAGAAATGCACAGCTATTGCAAGTGTGGTAAGCGCCTGTTATCTTGTGGCCGGTTCCATACCAGATACACAGTCTATTCCAATGAAATACCGTGCTTAACCTGAGTATTTCATTTTAAAATAGACTTTATGATCCACACAAAAGAGCTCCGCTACGGCAACAATGTTCGGACGCGCCAGGGCAAGTTAATCTCCGTGCAGCAGATTCTTAGCAACAGTATTATCTACGACAGTAAAATTGAACTTAACCGTGAATTGGTTTCAGTTAACGGATCCCGCAACAACGATTACTATACCCAACTGAATGAAATTGTGCAGGAAATGGATTGCAGTGATATAGAGCCGATCGCTTTATCGGAAGACATCCTGCGCAAATGCGGTTTCAGGAACTACCTCCGCGAACAATGGATACTGCGAATTGGCAACAGTCATTTCGATTGGGAATTTGCCGATGAAAGGCTGCGACTGATGAATCCTTCCCCTTGTCTTACCAGCATCCAGTATCTCCACCAGTTGCAGAATTTTTTATATGCAACGGTTAACTACGAGTTGGTATTTTCGGGTGTTGCAGTCGTGATCTAAAATATGATCCTGAAAAAAGTAAACGCTTATCACAAATTTATCCGTTTCTTGTCGCACCCACCACACCGGCTCTTCCAGAAAGGGTGGACTACCTTTGGGGCAAATAACTAAGCAATGCGAAAATTAATATTATCCATGCAGGTTTCCCTGGATGGCCTTACAGAAGGACCTGGTGGTGATATGAGCTGGATACAAAAGATGATGAAGAACAATGGTGCGATGTTTTTGAGATGTTGCAATCCGTTGATCTTTTCCTGCTTGGGCGGGTTATGTGGCCGGGTTATCGTGAATACTGGAAACAGGCGCTTGGCAATATGTCCGTTTCGCATAACCATCGGGATTATGCAGCACTGGCTGAAAAAACAAAACATATCATTTTTTCAGGCATTCTACAGGAATCGGGTTGGAAAAATGCAACGGTATACAAGGGGCCGGCAGTGGAAGAAATAGCCAAACTTAAAATGCAACCCGGAAATAATATACAGGTGGTAGGGGGTGCAAAACTGGCTGCCTCGGTTATGGAAGCCGGACTGGTAGATGAATACCGGCTCCGCATAAACCCGGTTATCCTTGGTGCAGGAAAATCATTTTTCCTTGAACAGTATTCAAGACAATCACTCGAACTTAGGGATATAAAAAACCTGGCATCGGGTGTTGTTATTTACCGTTACCAGCTAAAAAAATACGAAGGCCACACCGTGTAAGGGACGCAGGTTCCGAACCACTGCGTTTTAATTATTGTTTTGCCAGATATTATTGGCCTTGTTTGTATCGGGGTATAATTTATCGGGGTCTATCACCACCTTGCTAATAACGCCAGTTGAAGGGTAGCTGAATTTCCAGAAACTTCCTTGTTGCCATATCTCAACGGGAAGCCGAACACGACCGGTTTTGCCGTTTGCTTCTGTTATTTCCACGGTGACGGGCATGGGCAGTTTCTCCAGGTTTGCAATCGTAATGATGCTCCCGTTGTCCGGGTCATTTTTTATATACGCAACATCTTCCACGGACTGGTCTATCTTCCAGTTGTTCATAAACCATCCGCGCCAGTACCAGTCAAGTGTCTCGCCCGCATAATTTTCTATACAATGAAAAAAGTCGAAGGGTGTGGGATGTTTAAATGCCCACTGGTGTACATAATAACTAAAGGCACTGTCGAACCTGCCTTCACCCAAAATATTTTCTCTTAGCAAGGTAAGACCCAGACCCGGCTTATCATAAGCTACATTGCCCAGGTTGCTTGGTTTGGTTACGTCGGGTACAGTTAAGATAGCTTCCGCACTATCATTATAATAAAACCTTGCCAGGCCCTGACGGTTCACCGGGCGCCTGCTTTCAAATTCACCGTTGTTGAAGTTTTTGTCGGCCAGGCTATTGATAAATGTATTAAAGCCTTCATCCATCCAGGGGAACTTGCGTTCGTTGCTCCCAACGATCATGGGAAACCAGTTGTGTCCGAATTCATGAGAGGTAACACCCCATAACCCTCCTTTTGTTGCGCGGTAATCGCAAAACACAATACCGGGGTACTCCATACCGGTTACAATACCCGCTACATTGGTAGCCGAGGGATAGTTAAATTCAAATAGATATTTTGAATAAAACTCTATTGCGCCTTTTACAAATTCCGTGGATCGCTTCCAGGAGCTGTCACCCGCGCTTTCTACCGGATAGGCGGATGCGGCGATGGCTTTTTTCCCGCTGGGCAAGTTGATGCGGGCGGCATCCCAGATAAAAGCGGTAGACGATGCCCAGGCCACATCACGGGTGTTGGTACACCTGAACTTCCAGACAAGCCGCTTTTTACCCGCAGGGCGTGAAGCGGGATCGTTTATCTCTTCTTCGGATCGTATCAATACGGTTTTATCACTTTCCTTCGCAGTAGTCCAGCGTTTTAACTGTTCAGCGGTCAGCACTTCCTTTGGATTTAGCAGTTCGCCCGAGCCCACTACGATATGACTGGCGGGGGCATTAATGCTATAATTGATATCTCCGTATTCCAGGTAAAATTCACCCTGTCCTAGGTAGGGCAAGGTATTCCAGCCATACACATTATCGTACACGCACATACGCGGATACCATTGTGCCACTTCATAAATCCATCCGTTCCGGGTATGCAGACGGCCCATGCGGTCGCTTCCATATTCGGGTATTAAGAAATGATAGGCAATTTTAAACTGTATGGTACCACCCTGTGCCTTTATGGATTTGTCAAGCTTTACCTGCATACGCGTATCAATGATGCTGTAGTTGGCTTCCACGGTTTTGCCGTCCTGTATTACGGACACGGAGCTAATATTATAACCACCATTGAACTGGCTGCGATTGGCCCATCGACCGCCGCTGATGGCGGTTGTGGCCACTCCCCTGGATTCCCTGTTGTAAATATTCTGATCGAGTTGCAGCCAAACAAAAGCCAATGTCTGCGGGCTGTTATTAGTATAAGTTATCCGTACAGTTGCGGTTATGCTTTGCAGTGAGTCGTCCAGCCTGGCATCAATATTGTAATCTGCACGGTTTTGCCAGTATCGCGGTCCGGGTGTGCCGTCGGCGGCCCGTATCTCATCTCCGTAGGCCGGATAAAACAGTGGATAAAATGCTTCATGCTGATCATAGTTGGACGTTTGTCCAAAACCTTTAAGTGCTATCAGAAAACAAAGACAGAATAGTAAGCGGGAAGCAGGTGCAATCATACTATATGTTGTTTAGCAAGATCAAAATTAAATTAATTGCATTGGATATCCTTAGCCTGCAGGTGATTGAAAGAATCCCCGCCTGCGTCAGGACAACAACGCCTGGTTCGTACAATTGTTCGTATATCTGTCTTTTATTGCAACCACCCTCATAACAAGCTAAAATATTTACTCCTCCCAGTAATATATTTTGCAAAACGAGCGACAGGCTCCAAGGCCCGGCACCCATTAAAAACAAGTTAAAAAATGAAAACAACCGTTAAAATACTGCTTGCACCCCAGCCAATAGGCCCGTTCAGCCACGTCCTTATTGTAGGTAAGCTGGATTATACCTCAGCGCAGTTTGACCGCAAGCCGGTTAACGGAAAAATTATAACCACTACTATTGATGCGGAAACAACCCGTGTAAATAAAAAGCTGCAAAGCATATCACGGACAGCCGACACTAATTTTAGCGAGGTTATAAAAGTGAGCATTTTAAAAGAGCTAACAGGATGTATAAACGTTTTTTGCTATTTCAGGCTACCATTTTCGGGATCGAATTCCTCATCCTTTGGATCGATGCCTTTGTCATCCCCACCCTAGTAGGGATCTCCCGCCGGGGCATAGGCATGACCGCTATTGATTTTTTTATAAAAAATATCAGGTGATTGTTTCCTGGTAACACAGCGCTGATTTTGTTGCTTATGCGCCGATAGCAGATACCTCCTCAGATGCCCAGTACACATTACGCTACAAATTGGCTGACAAGTATTTGGATCAGCGGGATCGGACAACAATATGCCTGAAACATATATGCGAGCTACTGACACCAGTACCCGCAAAAGCCGCCTCGTTTTTTATAAACGGCTTATTATTTTTTTCGGGGTAACGATGAACCTGCGGTTTGAGCGCTTCATGCTAGCCAAAATATAGGGAAGGCTGAAAGAATCACTACTGCTCAATCACCTCCTCAGCGCAAAACGCAGCCTCGAAAGGCTCACGAAGCCCGGCCGGCTTTGAGGCCGGCGCTTTAAAAGAATTTCTGGAATTGCCGCGGAAGCAGATCCTTCCTAAGGTCAGGATGACAAAGATTTGGTTTCGGGGTGACAAAGCTTGGATCCAGACCCGGCAACAATATATCTGAATCATGGCTCACGAAGCCCCGCCGGCATCTGCTTCTGTCATTTTCAGATAACCTTGGTTCCACTAATCGTTTACTCAGACGACAAGTTAGAGAGAACGGATGACTACGGAGAGAAAATGGGATCAGAAGAAAGAGAGCCGATCAAAAAAAAAGAGCTGGATTGGCAAAGAATGGAATCCGAATGAAGGGCGCCGCAAGGTAGCTCCATGAAACGGTTTACTACCGAAGGATTGCTTCACGCCCGCTCTCCCGACACGGGTGTCACCTCTCCAAAACGTCGTTGGCGCATCGGGGTAATAGGGCCTTACAACAGGGATTATAATGAATTAATGATGGATCTATAGACATGGGAAGCGGCAAACGCTGTTCCTTACTACCTTTGGCAAAACAGTCAACCATGATAGCATTCCTGGGAACGGGCCTGCTGGGCGCCAATTTTGTAAAGGCCCTGCTTAAAAAAGGGGAAAAAGTACAGGTATGGAACAGAACCGCGTCAAAAGCAAAAGCCTTGGAAGCGGACGGTGCCAAAGCATTTGCCGAACCAGCGGAGGCCGTTAAAGGCGCCGGCAGAATACACCTTACTCTTTCAGACGATGCGGCCGTAAACGAAACGCTTGAAAAAGCCAGTGGAGGCTTCAGTGCAGGCGCCCTTGTCATCGATCATACCACCACCTCCGCCGCAGGCGTGGAAGAACGGGCCAGGCACTGGGAGGAAAGAGGTTTGAGCTATCTTCATGCACCCGTTTTTATGGGGCCATCCAACGCGCTTGAGGGTACGGGTTATATGCTTGTATCCGGTAACCAGGAACTCATAAAAAAGCTCGAGCCCACCCTTTCTTCTATGACCGGGAAACTGGTTAACCTGGGCCCGAAAAAAAACAGGGCAGCGGGCATGAAATTACTGGGCAATCTTTTTCTGATGTCGCTGACCGCGGGTCTGTCAGACATGCTGGCGCTGGCAAAAGCCCTGCAGATACCACCATCCGAAATAGAATCTTTGCTCGCAAGCTGGAACCCGGGGGCTGGTGTTCCGGCAAGATTAAAACGGATACTCCGTAACCAGTTCAGTTATCCTTCCTGGGAATTAAATATGGCGCGCAAGGATGCCAGGCTGATGATGCAGGAGGCAATAAACGGCCATATGCACCTGAACCTGATACCGCCGATAGCCGCTGAAATGGATCGATGGATAGAAAAAGGGCACGGCAAAGAAGACTGGACAATCATTGCCAAAGACAATATTTAATGGGATTCCGGCTTATGTTCTGGCTACCACGCTTTCGGTGAGGAATAACCGATACTATACGAAAATGAATACGGGAAAAATGGCCAAGCCGTTCCGTCAAATAAAAAAGCGTTGCTTCCCTGTTTTATCTTAATTTGAAAGCTATTTATGAAAAAGATTTGCATTGCCTTAATCATGACTTCACTACTGCCGGCCGCCCTTCAGTCTCAAGCAACCCCGGATGCTTTACCGCCACGTGTACAGACCCTGAACGGCCTTCTGGAAGGCATAAACGAATCCGGCATTCATAGTTTCAAAGGCGTGCCGTTTGCCCAGCCACCGATAGGCAACCTGCGCTGGAAGGAACCCCAGCCCTTACATAATTGGGAGGGAGTACGCAAAGCAACCGTGTTTGGTCCGAGGGCCATGCAATTACCCTTATTCGGCGATATGAATTTCCGTTCCAATGGCATGAGCGAGGATTGTTTGTATTTAAATATCTGGACGCCTTCACAAACCGGAAAAGAAGCACTGCCCGTGCTGGTTTATTTTTATGGAGGCGGTTTTATTGCCGGCGATGGCTCTGAGCCACGCTATGATGGCGAAAACCTTGCCCGCTATGGAATAATAACAATTACTGTTAATTATCGCCTGGGTGTATTCGGATTTTTCACCCATCCGGAGCTTACGCAGGAATCACCCCACCATGCATCGGGCAATTACGGTTTGCTCGACCAAAGTGCCGCGTTGCAATGGGTAGAAAAAAATATTGCTGCGTTTGGCGGCGACCCAAAAAGAATCACCATCGGTGGAGAATCGGCAGGGTCCTATTCCGTTAGCGCGCTGATGGCTTCTCCTTTGTCAAGGAATATTATAGCGGGTGCCATCGGTGAAAGCGGCTCCCTGCTGGGCCCGCGTGGCACAATTTCGTTGGCTGAAGGGGAGCAAAACGGAAAAAAATTTGCAGAAAACATAGGCGCCAATACCCTGCCTTTGCTGAGGGCAATGCCCGCCGAAGATTTGCTGGAAACAACCGGCAAACGGGGTAATGGCCGGTTTCCCGTTACGGTGGATGGATATTTCTTTCCAACCGAACCGGTCAATATCTATGCGGCCG
Source organism: Bacteroidota bacterium (assembly GCA_040007355.1). GTDB lineage: Bacteria > Bacteroidota > Bacteroidia > Chitinophagales > Chitinophagaceae > JACMLD01. The sequence continues at coordinate 9,019 of JBDTVE010000196.1, forward strand.
GCACGCAAGCCCTGGTGCCCTTGCTGGTGGGCTGGAACTCCATGGAAGGAAATGCGGAGTCGATCACCGGCAAACAACCAACAAAAACAAACTTTACCATGGCCGTTGAGAATCTATACGGCGCAGCTGCGCCCGGAATACTAAAAGTTTACCAGCCGGCAAACGATGGAGAAGTTGTACAGATAGCTACCGATCTTGCGAGCGATCGGTTCATTGGATTTGGCACCTGGAAATGGTCCGATATGCACAGCAATACGGGTAAGCACCCGGTGTATCGTTACCTGTATGCCCGGCCCCGCCCTGTGATGCGGGCCGAGATGGGCAACGCCACAGCGAGACTGGCGGGTGGTATTACCAGGAATAAGGATTCGGTTGTTAAAAAAACGCCGCCGGCCGCAGGCGCCGTTCATTCCGCCGAAATAGAATATGCATTGGGCAACCTGCGCACCAACCGGGTCTACGACTGGCAACCGGAAGACTATATGGTATCTGCCATTATGCAGCGTTTTTTCGTTCATTTTATTAAAACAGGCAATCCCAATGGTCTGGGTGTTCCGGTATGGTCGGCAGTTGTACCCGGCAGCCCGGCGCCCGTTATGCATATTGATGTAAATACCAGGGCAGAGATAGAAAAAAATCGCCCCCGTTATTTGTTTTTAGACCAGTTACCGCGAAAATAATATTGACCGATTGTTTCCGCTAAAGACTGTTGCGCGGAAGATGAATGCCTGCCTGGCAGGCCATCAATACAAAGCCCGTTGATACCAGCGCTATGGCATTAACGCGCTTATTTTTACCAGAGCCATCACCGTTAGTATGAACCAGCCTATACAGATTGTCGCCACCCATCCAGCTGTTGCAGCACCTGCCAGTACCGCACAATATCATAAGCAACCAGGCTTGGATGGCGGGTCGGCGGGCTTGCCCGCCACCTACTATAGTAGGCCTGCAACGTGCAACCAATGCTTCTGCACCATTGCAAAATGATGAAACTTTTTCTTTCATCTTTTCGAAAAAACACAC
>JBDTVE010000197.1:0-4672 GCA_040007355.1 Bacteroidota bacterium
GCCCCAATTGCAAAACCTATTGAAATGCCGATGGTAGAACGGATGCTTTGTTTCTGAATAATGCCCATTGAGGTTTCAATAAAAAATAAAAATACAGGATAAACAAATGAAAAGCTCCAAAAATAATGGTTTATTGGCCGTTGGTTAATTTTTGAAGAAGAAACAGGTTAATCAGTTAAATTTGGCAAGTTTTTAAAAGGATAGTAATACATTATGAAAGTAGTCATTTTTGCCGGCGGCCTGGGCACCCGTATTGCCGAAGAAACGGACACCCGTCCCAAACCCATGGTGGAGATTGGTGGCCGGCCTGTATTGTGGCATATCATGAAAATCTATAGCCATTACGGTTTTAATGATTTTATCATCTGCCTGGGCTATAAGGGATATGTTATCAAGGAATATTTTATGCATTATTTTTTGCACAATGCAGACCTGACCATCGATGTTGCCGGCAATAAAATGGAGATCCTCAGTGCCAGCACCGAATCTTTTAAAGTTACACTGGCTGAAACCGGTGTCCAAACAAAAACGGCAGGCCGGCTGCAACAGGTAAAGAAATATATCGGCAATGAAGATTTTATGCTCACATATGGAGATGGCGTGGCGGATGTCAATATTCCCGAATTACTGGCTTTTCATAGGGCACACCAAAAAATTGCCACGGTAACAGCGGTACAATTGGAATCGCGTTTTGGAGGAATGGACCTGGGCGCGGATGGTAAGGTGGTTTCATTCAGGGAAAAAGCAAAAGATGAAAACAAGTGGATCAATGCAGGTTTTTTTGTGTTAAGCCCAAAAATTTTTGATTACCTACAGGGCGATATGAGCAATACCATGTGGGAAGACAGTCCGCTGGAACGGCTTACAACAGACAACCAACTGGGGGCATACCGGCATACCGGTTTCTGGAAACCGATGGATGCACTAAGGGACAAAATAGAGCTGGAAGCACTCTGGCAACAAAACCAGGCAAAATGGAAATTGTGGTAAACCTTCAGCAATTGCAAAATTTTTATAGTGGAAAAAAGGTATTTCTAACCGGCCATACCGGTTTCAAAGGCGCCTGGCTTACTGCCCTGCTGCATTCCCTGGGCGCTACAGTAAAAGGCTATGCCCTGGACCCTGAACCAGGACCGGGTTTATACAAATTATTGCAACCATTGCAGCTGGAGGAAAGCATTATCGCCGATATTCGCGATAAAGAAAGACTCTCCCGCGAACTGCTTGCGTTCCAACCGGATTTTATTTTTCACCTGGCGGCACAGTCGCTGGTACGCCGGTCTTACAGCATCCCCGCTGAAACATTTGATGTAAATGTAACGGGAACCGCCAACCTGCTGGAAGCATTAACCCGCCTGAAAGGAAAATGCAGCGCAGTCATTGTGACAACCGATAAGGTGTACGAAAACAAAGAGCAAAATATCTTATACCGTGAAGAAGACAGGCTGGGGGGCTATGATCCATATAGTGCCAGCAAGGCCTGTACCGAACTCGTGGTAAACGCGTTCCGAAACTCATTTTTTAATCCTTCGGGACATACCCAACACCAGAAAACAATTGCCAGTGCAAGAGCCGGCAATGTAATTGGCGGGGGCGATTGGAGCGCAGACAGGCTTGTGCCCGATATCATCCGGGCGCTGCAAAAGGAACAAACAATCGCAGTGCGTAACCCCGGTGCTATAAGGCCCTGGCAGCACGTGCTGGAACCATTAACCGGCTACCTGTTGCTGGCTGCACAGTTGCACGAGGCACCTGCCTCCTGTGCTACGGCCTATAATTTTGGGCCCTATCCCGACGATCATCTTACGGTAAAAGAACTGGTGTCCATAGCCGTTACCCAATGGGGCGGTGGTAACTGGCAGGATGTTTCGGACGCCCACCAGCCGCATGAGGCAGGTTTGTTACAGCTGAACATTGGCCGGGCCACCAAAGACTTGCCCTGGAAACCGGTTTTACGTGCGGCAGATGCCATTACCTGGACTCTCGACTGGTACCGTCAGCCGCCGGAAAAGCAGGCGGAGTTTACTTTTCAACAAATTAAAAATTACCTGGCGCTATGATTTTTGAGCCCACTCCGTTGACCGGCAGTTATACCATCACGCTGACGCCCTTCAGCGATGAAAGGGGTTGGTTTGCACGTACCTGGTGCAGGGAGGAATTCAGGCAGATTGGACAAACAAAGGACTGGGTGCAAATAAATCATTCCTTTACGGCTCATGCGGGGGCCATACGTGGCATGCACTATCAGTTGCCACCATTTGCGGAAATAAAAATGGTGAGATGTATTGCCGGTGCGGTATTCGACGTAATGGTAGACCTGCGTAAGGGTTCGCCGAGTTTTCTGCAATGGTTTGGTACCGAGCTGTCGGCAGAAAATAAAAAAATGATATATATACCAGAAGGCTTCGCACATGGGTTTCAAACACTGGCACCCAACAGTGAATTGATTTACCATCATAGCGAATATTTTACTCCCGCCGCAGAAAGGGCAATTCCATATGATGACCCTGGGCTGGCCATAAAATGGCCGCTGGCGCCAACGGATATATCGGAGAGAGACCGCCTGCACCCGGCGCTGAACAATGGATTTGCCGGTATATAATAAAAAAGCTGAGACTGCTGTTATTAAAAACAAATAAGGATGAAATGCAGATTTTGTAAGACTGAATTAAACGACGTTTTTATTGACCTGGTGAATGCACCGCCGTCCAATTCTTTTCTTAAACCGGAAGAGCTGGATGAACCCGAAACGTTTTATCCCTTAAAAGTGTATACTTGTCATACCTGCTTCCTGGTGCAGTTGGACGAGTATAAAAAATCAGTCGCCATATTTAACAACGAATACGTGTACTTTTCTTCTTATTCCAGCAGTTGGTTAAAACATGCCCAAGACTATACCGGCGAAATGTTAAAACGTTTTGGATACCAGGAGCAGTCACTGGTTATTGAACTGGCTTCCAATGACGGCTACCTGTTACAGTATTTCAGGGAAAAAAATATACCGGTACTCGGCATAGAACCCACCGCCAACACAGCCGAAGTGGCCATTGCCCGGGGTATTGAAACAATAGTCGATTTTTTTGGCGTTCGGCTGGCAGAGGAACTGTTGGCTAAAAACATACAGGCAGATTTACTGCTGGGGAATAACGTACTGGCCCATGTGCCGGATATTATTGACTTTGTTGCCGGCATGAAGATCATCTTAAAGCCTTCGGGTGTGATCACCATGGAATTCCCGCACCTGTTGCAACTGGTGGAAAATAACCAGTTTGACACCATCTACCACGAACACTTTTCTTATCTTTCTTTTACAACGGTAAGCCAAATATTCGCATCACAGGGTCTTGAGCTTTTTGATGTAGATGAGATCCCCACGCATGGCGGTTCCCTGCGTATTTATGCAAAACATAAGAACGATAAAAACAAGGCGGTTTCGGTGAACGTGCAACAATTGCTAGATAAAGAAACGGCGATAGGAATGGGCGATCCGGCCTATTACGATAACTTCCAGCAAAAGGCTGCGAGTATAAAATATGATCTCATGGAATTCCTGGTAACACAGAAAAGAGCCGGTAAAAAAGTGGTGGCCTATGGCGCCGCCGCCAAGGGGAATACCCTGCTCAACTATTGCGGCATAAAAAATGATTTGATTGATTTTGTGGTGGATGCCAACCCGCACAAACAAAACAAATTTATGCCCGCAAGCCATATTCCCGTGGTAAAAGAACAACGGCTAATGGACAGCCGGCCCGATTTTGTTCTGTTATTGCCCTGGAACCTGAAATCAGAAATTACCGCGCAATTGTCTTATATAAAGGAATGGGGCGGACAATTTGTGGTGCCCATACCTGCCTTGCAAATCATTTAACATGCGTACCATACTGGTTACCGGCGCTACCGGCTTTATTGGCAATTATGTGATTGAAGAATTATTAAAAAATAATTACCCGGTTGTGGCCAGTTCTGCTTCCGGCGAAAAGGCAAGGTCTTTCCCATGGTATTCTCGCGTGCAGTATATCCAATTTGACCTGGCTTCATTTAATGACAAAACAGACTACTACGCATTATTCAACCAACCCGAGGTAATGATACACCTGGCCTGGGAAGGATTACCAGCCTATAAGGAGCCGTTTCATTATGAAGTAAATCTGCCCCGTCATTTTGCTTTGCTCCGGAATATGATACTGCACGGCCTAAAGCGTTTGTCTGTTACCGGTACCTGTTTTGAATATGGTATGCAGGAGGGAGAGCTATCGGAAGATATGCCATCCAACCCGTCCAATTCATATGCAATAGCAAAGGATGCATTGCGGAAGCAGCTGCTGGAATTACGGCAGGTTATTCCCATTGATTTAACCTGGATAAGGCTGTTTTATCTCTATGGCAGGGGTCAAAACCCAAATTCCTTACTTTCGCAACTGCAAAAAGCGCTGGATGAAAAAGCGTCGGTGTTTAATATGAGCGGGGGAGAACAGGTCAGGGATTACCTGCCGGTTGAAAAAGCGGCGGAATATATTGTGAAGATAGCCTTGCAGCAGAACCTGACCGGAATTATCAATTGCTGTAGTGGCCAGCCGGTAACGGTAAAAGGGCTGGTAATGGATTATTTGAAAAGACAAAAAACTTCTGTTCCGCTCAATCTTGGCTTTTACCCATATGCGGATTACGAGCC
>JBDTVE010000198.1:0-12902 GCA_040007355.1 Bacteroidota bacterium
CAGTACGTATCCTTGGTCCCGATCCTGAAGATATTGGAGGTATTGCTGAACTTAAATGGGTAGCTGAATATGCTGACATGCATGGGATCCAAATGGCACCTCATGGAGTTGTAGATGGGTTGATTGGTTTAGCGGCACATGTCCAGGTCGGCGCTGCAATGCCTGAAAACTATATTGCATTTGAGTACCCGGCACCGAGTCTTGCGTGGTGGTACGATATTATTGAAGGATTGCCCAATCCAATCGTAAAAAATGGGCTGATCGAAGTTTGGGATACTCCAGGTCTGGGTGTAAAATTTAATGTAAAAGCAGCTAAACGGTATTTGGCAGAAGAAGACAAGAACTTCTTCGATTAAAAATGCACACACATAACCGGTTAGATGAAGAATTTCAAAATGAACTTCTACTTGATTTTGAATTTTAATAAAAAGGCTAGTTTATCAATTTTAAATTATATGAAATATCAGGATAAAAAAATTGTTTTTGTCATTTTAGGTCTTGTATTCGCCGGTATATTGTCGGCGAGTGGTCAAACAAAGACCACATCTACGACGCCATGCATGGATGTGCTCCACCTTTTTACAGTTCCTGATGTACCAGAATTAGGTCCAGCGGAAACTCCCGTGAATCCCCTTAAACCGGATATGGTTTCAGTCCCCGACAATTTGCCAGGTAATGGAATGGCACAGCATTCAATGCTATACTTTGGCGAATGTTATAACATAATTTATATGGTCAATAACGGTAAAATTATTTGGACGTATTCGACAGGCGCTGGCTGTGAATACGGTGATGTTTGGATGCTTAGCAATGGAAACATATTGTTCACCCGCATGCAATATATTGCAGAGGTTACACCTAAGAAAGAAGTTGTATGGCGATACGATGCGCCTGAAGGTACTGAAATACATGGCTGCCAACCCATTGGATTGGATCAGGTATTGTTTATACAAAATGGGAGACCTCCCAAAGTTTTTGTAGTTAACATAAAAACAAAAGCTATTGAAGTTCAACACGACTTTTCAGATTCAGATTATCCTTTAGAAATGCAAAAGAATGTGCACTCCCAATTTCGGAGGATACGCTATACTGCACAGGGAACATATCTCGTGCCTTTTTTGATGTTGAATAAAGTCGTTGAATATGACAAGAACTTTAACGAAATATGGCGATATGACATTCAATCTCCGTGGGCTGCAATACGCCTAAAAAATGGCAACACGCTTATTACAGACGAAGTTGATAAAATAACTCGTGAAGTTAATCCTGCAAAAGAGACAGTTTGGGAACTCAAGCCAGCCGACCTTCCCGAGAAATACAGGTTTACCAATACACAAAACTCTACACGAATGGCTAACGGGAATACTATCATCTGTTCTAAGGGGAAAAATGGAAAAGGGCCTCAACTTGTTGAAGTAACTCCTGACAAGAAAGTCGTTTGGGTGCTTTGGGATTGGAAAAACTTAGGTCCAGCTTCTGGCGTACAAATACTTGACGACCCTGGTATTCCTGAAATTCCGGGTCAATCGGAACATTAACTGAGTATTTTATTATTAAACCTTATTTCTAAGTACACTATTTCATTTATACACTTAAACAACTATTTGCTATGAGTACTAAAAAGAATCATTTTATTCTTGTATTGCTACTAATGCTCTTTTCAGGTTTTACTTCTGGAAAAAACGAAAAGAATGGCATAAGTACGTTATATCTTATTTAATAATGACGGATAAATATTTAGGTTTCAAATTAACTTTTAAAGTTTAAAGGGTCAGTTCTAATAAACTTTTCTTAATTACTCATTAAATAAATAAATGGAAAGAAGAAAATTTATACAAAATTCAATGCTGGCTGCCACTGGTATTAGCGTTGCTGGGAATTTACCGGCCTATGGCTCTGAAAAAGGAACTAAGAAGCTGTCACTTCAGGCTGCTATTCAGAAAAACTTAGATGACAGAGCATCATCATCAGGGAGTATAGGGCTTTTAAGAGGAAAGGTCTCTGAAGTAGCTCCCGGAATTTGGCGCATCCGTTTTGGAGAGCCCGAACAATTCGTTCCCTCTGCTTTTCGTGAACGCGAACCACTCATTGAGTCACTCAGTAAGCTTGCCGAACCGGGCTTATTACCCTTTTCTCTTGATGATGTGCGCTGCCGTCAGCTCTCAGGAAGGCTCGTACTCTATGTTCCCTGTGACGAACCCAACGATTCAATATACGGATTTGGACTGGACCCAGGCGCCTATAATCAGAAAGGCCTTCGTAAGTTTTTAACGGTAAGTGCCACTGTTCTCACCAAAACGGGTGCCAGCCACGGCCCGGTGCCTTTTTATGCGAGCACTAAGGGCTACGGTGTGTGGGTTGATACTGCCCGCGTTCCTTTTGTGCATGTTGCTCTTTTAAATCCAAAAGCATCGGTAATTGAACCGACATCCAATACGGATTCAGCGCTTAAAACGTCTGAATCTGAACTCTATAAAGCTCAAAAGAGTAAAGGGCCAAAAGAAGTAGTCTTCGATATTCCTGCAGCTCGCGGAATAGACGTATACATTTTTGGCGGCCCTTCCCTGAGGGAAGCCGTGCAGCGTTACAACCTGTTTTCAGGGGGGGGATGTATTCCGCCGATGTGGGGCCTGGGACTCAAGTATCGTACCTATACAAGAGGAGATTCTAAAACAGTAATGAATGTGGCTCAAACACTAAGAAACCAACATGTGCCCTGTGATGTAATCGGCCTTGAACCCGGCTGGCAAACAAAGGCCTATTCGAGCTCACTGGTTTGGTCAGACCAGCGTTTTCCAAACCATAAGAATTATGTAAACCAGCTTCAGAATATGGGATATCACATCAATCTATGGGAACACGCCTACATTCACCCATCCTCTCCTCTTTTTGACCCGCTTAAAGAAAAATCAGCCGATTTCCTGGTCTGGGGGGGACTTGTTGTTGATTTTCCCGATCCGCAAGCATCTGATCTGTTTACACGTTATCACGATACACAATTCATACAACAGGGCATCACAGGTTTCAAGTTAGATGAATGTGACCGCCAGCCAATAAGCGATGCTAGTCCTTTCAACTATCCATATTGCTCAACTTTTCCATCAGGTATTGATGGTGACCAAATGACGCAACTTTACGGCACCCTTTATCAACAAAGCCTTTATAAAGGTTTTAAGGAACATAACATGCGTACCTGGGGCGATGTACGGGCAACTGCCTCACTGGCCGCACCATTGCCATTTAACCTGTACAGTGACGCTTATGAGGAAAGTGAATACCTGCTACAACTGCTGAACGCCTCCTATACCGGCCTTCTTTGGTCACCGGAAGTGCGACATGCTCCCAATCTGGAGGAATTCCTGAGCCGCCTCGGAATTGCCATTTTTGCGCCTCAGGTCTGTCTGAATATCTGGTCTGTCCCAAATCCTATCTGGATGCAGTTTGATGCAGAAAAAAATAGAAAAAATATTCTTTTACCCGAAGTTGAACAACAGGAAGTAATTGAAAAAGTACGAAAACTAATGAATCTGAGGATGAGCCTGTTACCATATTTTTACTCGTCTTTTTACGCATATCGCTATCAAGGCCTGCCACCTTGCCGGGCATTGCCAATCGAATTTCCAAATGATGTTAAGGTACGTGAAATTGAAGATGCTTATCTATTTGGTGATGCTATACTAGTTGCACCAGTCCTGGGCAGCGCAAATACACGCGAAGTATATATGCCGGAGGAAAATAACTGGATCGATTTTTACACCAATATACGCTATCCCGGGGGTGCCGTTTATCAAATTAATGTACCGTCGGGTCAGGTCCCGATTTTTGTTAAAGAAAATACCATTCTGCCGGTTGCCAAACCGGTGGAATTCGTTACCGGTGAAACTATATTCGAGGTTACCGCCCGTATTTATGGGGACAAACCAAGTCCGTGCACCCTATATGAGGATGACGGTGTAAGCTTTGATTACGAAAAAGGAATCGTCAACAAGGTGATCCTTTCTTGGAATAATGGAAAAGGAAATATAAAGCGTGAAGGAGAATTCAAAGGGAAACGATACAAAATAGTTAATTGGGATAAAATCGCGGTTTCAGATAATCATCCGGAAGCTCTTCCTCCTACACCGAAAAAATTGTAACAGGCATTTAAATTCGGGGAGGGTAAAGTAAACTGTGTCATAATTTTTTACATTAACAGAATGGAGCCAGAAGCAAAGTTCAACGGTGGAGTTGTAAGGCAGCTCAAAACATGCTTAATCTAGGAGTGTTTAGAAAAAACAATGATTGGGATAACGTTTTTGAATTGACGAAATAAAAAATAAATCCGCCGCTTAAATACGACAATTTAAAATGCACCTCGTCATATCCCAGAAGTACTTGACATATTTGTCATTGTCACTCTGTGCATTCTCCGTAAAACTCCGTGTTATTTTTTTAATCTGTACCACAAGGAACCTTAGAAAATAACTTTCCATAATAAGAATACAAGAGAAATATGCATTCGTTCCCACAGAGATTATAAGAATTAGGAAACAATGATTTTAACGAATAACAATAATAAAAGGAATCCAATGCAAAGACGTCAATTCTTTAAAAACAGTGCTCTTGCTGGCGTTGGGATTAGTGTAACAGGCTTAAACCTTTCTGCATTTGCTAATATAAGTGCTGCTGATAAAATTCGTGAATTAACAGATCTTGTAAATCCCTATATTGGTGCAGACCATTTTAATTGAAGAGGACATCGAAAAAGTATTTTTGAAAACCTGATAAAATGAATAATAAATCAAATTTCACACCCTTATCCGATACTAAGAAGACTCTGCGACTATTCTACCCAATTCAATTAATTAATAATAAACAATGACAAATAAAAAAGAAAACAACAGCTTTCATCATCTTACAATATTGCTAACCCTTGTTACATTATTTTTCTCTAATTTATGTCTTGCTTTGGGAAAGCCAAAACCTAAAGTACTGGTGTTTTGCAAAACTGCTGGCTTTCATCACAAGTCTATTGCTGATGGTATAGTGGCTATTCAAAAATTAGGGGTGGAAAATAAATTTGACGTGGATACGACTATTGATGGTGACAAATTTAATAATGAAAATTTGAAACAATATAAGACCATAATATTTTTAAGTACAACAGGCGATGTCTTAAACGACGAACAACAGGCAGCATTCAAGAAATATATTGAAGCAGGAGGTGGTTACATGGGCATTCATGCGGCCACAGATTGTGAATATAATTGGCCATGGTACGGCAATCTTTCAGGAGCTTATTTTGGAGGCCATCCTGCGCAACAGACTGCCACACTAAATGTTGTAGATCTGGAAAATATTTCCACTAAACATTTGCCCAACCCGTGGATACGTAAAGATGAATGGTACAGTTTTAAATGGATGGCAACGGATCTTCATGTGCTGATCACCATTGATGAAAAAAGTTATGATCTGGCGAAAATTAAACCAATGGGATATCATCCAATGGCGTGGTATCATGAATATGATGGAGGCCGGGCATTTTATACCGAATTAGGCCATGTGGAAGAGTCTTTTGCTGACCTTCTTTATCTGCGACATATACTTGGCGGAATAGAATACGCAATGGGAATAAAGCACCCTAGAAAGCTTAAAGTAAACTAAATTGAAAAGCAACTACAACCCACGATCAATAATCAATATGAAGATTAAATTACAAGTTATTGCCCTGATGATATTGTCAATAATTGCTTTTACATGTGTCAGCCATGAAAATGATCAAAGACCGAATTTTAATCCGCACCCCTCTCCAGCATATTTATCGCCCGGAGAAAGCCTGAAAACCATGTATCTTCCTAAAGGATATCACATGGAATTAGTGGCCAGCGAACCTATGATTACAGAGCCGGTAGCCATTACATGGGATGGTAATGGCAGAATGTATGTAGCAGAAATGCTTACCTATATGAAAGACGCAGATGCTACTGGAGAGCGACTTCCCTGGAGCCGGATCATGCTATTGGAGGATACTGATAATGATGGGAAAATGGACAAGAGCTCGGTATTCGTTGATAGTCTTTTATTGCCAAGAATGATGCAAAGTGTAGGGAATTCTTTACTGGCAAATGAAACCAATTCAATTACTATAACCAGCTATACTGATACTAATGGGGATGGTAAAGCTGATTTAAAGAAAATAGTTTACAAAAATGATAAATACGTTCCCAGTGATGAGAATATGGAACACCAACGAAGCGGGCTTGATTGGAACCTAGACAACTGGATGTATATGACTTATGAACCTGTGCGTTTCCGATATGCCAATGACACAATGCTGGTAGACAGCATTCCCACCGGAGTTGGTGGCCAGTGGGGAATAACGCACGATAATTACGGGCGTTTATTTTTCTCCAACGCCGGTGGAGAAACGCCTGCTTTGGGTTTTCAAATCAGTCCGGTCTATGGAAGACTTAACTTACCCGACCAGTTAGCTCCGGGCTTTGAAGCAGTATGGCCTGTCATCGCCACTCTCGATGCACAGGGTGGAAATCGCAGGTTACGGCCAAACAATAATACGCTAAATCATTTCACAGCTTGCAGCGGTCAATCCATTTATAGAGGTGACGGGTTTCCGAAAGATTTTGTAGGAGATTATATTGTTTGCGAACCAGTTGGAAGAATAGTAAGAAGGGCTAAAGTATATGATATAAAAGGAGAAACTTTCATGAAAAACGCCTATGATAGTGCAGAATTTATATCATCTTCTGACATGAATTTTCGTCCTGTGAATAGCGCTACAGGGCCTGATGGTAATTTATATATTGTGGATATGTATCACGGAATTATTCAACAAGGTACCTGGACGAAACCTGGATCGTATCTTAGAAACAGAATAGATAGCCTTGGACTAGCTAAAAATACAGGACGGGGACGTATATACCGGGTGGTTTACGATGGAATTAAAAAAGGCCCGGAACCCCAACTACTGAATGAATCTACGGCAAACCTTCTGAATTACCTGGGGCACCCTAATGGATGGTGGCGTGATAATGCACAGAAACTGATCATTATTAGAGGCGATCTGTCGGTGGTTCCTGCCTTGAAATCCATTGCGATAGGGCAAAAGGGGGTTTCCGGGAGTGATAGCAGTCACCTCGCACGCATACATGCTTTGTGGACATTAGAAGGGTTAAAAGCAATTGATAAAGGAGCGCTTATACATGCTTTGAATGATCCAAATCCACAAGTAAGGAAAACCGCTGTGTGGATCAGTGAAGCATATCTAAAGAAAAATGATAGCCAAATGATTGGCGAAGTTGCGAAGCTTAAAGATGACCAGAGCTATGATGTTCGTTTGCAGGTATTGTTATCAATGTATCAAAGTAAATCTGATACGGCGAAAGCTATAGTTAAGAAAATAGTAGAAGACAATCCGGATAATAAAATGATTGTGGCCACCAAAGATGGACTTGATAAAAGCCAGATAGCAAAAGACCTGTCCGGAAGGCTTGGCGACATGGCCGAAAATGATAAAAAGACCATACTCAATGGAGCAATGACTTTTAGATCACTATGTGCTAACTGCCATGGTGCTGACGGAAAAGGATTAGCAATTGGCAGCGACGCTATGGCTGCTCCGCCTCTTGTGAGCGCTAGTCCATTGCAATTTTCAGAAAAATATACGGCAATCAGGATTTTATTGGGAGGATTAAGCGGTCCCGTAGAAGGAAAAACATATCCAAGTGAGATGCCCTCAATGGCTGCAAACAATGATGGCTGGATTGCTGACGTATTAAGCTACGCCAGGTATGAATTCGGCAAAAACCCTTCGGGCAAAAAAAACATCTCCCCCGTTGTAAAACGCGAGGAGATAAAGGAAATAAGAAATGCAGGGAAAGATAGGAATAAGCCATGGACGCTGTTAGAGCTTAAGAGTATAAAGTAAACAAAAGGTAGAAGGACTCCAGCTATTGGCATCATCAGAGAAATTTTTCTCATCATTGAGCGATCAAATAGTTGATGATTTTACAAATTGATGGCAAGCGGAAATATGACTTTACAATATACAGCATGTACCAAATACCTATTCCTTGTAAACAAAATTCTATTAGCTATGCTCGTTCCATGGTGGGTATCGACAAGACACGCGAAATGATCCGGGAAGCGCTGAATAAGTTATAACAGAAAAACCATACCGCTATGAAAAAGCTTATTTTTTCTTTTCTAGAAGCAGCATGGTTGCAGGACAAATTGACCTTGCATCAATTACTTAAAAATTAACCTGTTAAAATTCAAAAACGCAATAATAATGGATAGACGACAATTTATGGGATCGGCTTCGGTGGTCAGCCTGGCATTGGGAATACGTGGACTACGCCTCAGTTCCTTTGAAAAACAAAAAAACATACGTTGGGCCATGGGTATTATACTTTGGCGCAATTCTCGAAGTAATATTCCCATGCAAGAAGTGCTTCAGAACATGCATGACCTTGGGCTAGATGGCATAGAATACAGTCCGAAAAAGGGAGAGCTTGAAAGGAACGGCTTAACTCGCGAAAGCTTCCGGGATTTACTTAGAGAAAAAAAACTGACTGTCAGCGCTCATTATTGGGGTGCTCCTTTCTATGATGCAAGTCGTAAAGAAGAGATATTGGAATCTTTTCAGAAGACCCTTGAAAGTCTCAATTTTTACGGCTCAAAAAATGTTGTGATCGGACCTGGTAGTCGCAGCATAGATACCCCTTCCAAACTGATCAGGGAATCTGCTCCCCTTCTAAATCAACTGGGCAAAATTGCAGTAGATCAAGGGATCCAAATTGGAATTCATCCACACTATAATACATTTATAGAGACTCCGGCTGAAATTAAGCTGGCGATGGAGCTTACCAATCCTAAATATGTTTACCTCTCTCCGGATACAGGGCATCTCGCTCTGAGTGGTGGAAATGTATTGGATATCCTTCGGACCTATAAAGACAGGCTCAATTATTTTCATTTCAAAGATGTGGCTGGGCAAGTTGTCAGGCCAGACTTTGGTTCGAATATACGGGAATTAGGAAAAGGCGAGATTGATTTTCCAGCAATTATGAACTTTCTAAAAGAGATTAAGTTCAAAGGATGGATTAATCAGGAGCAGGATACCACTAAGTTAAGCGCTCGCGAATCAGCTGTGAAAAACGTGGCCTATACCGACAGCAAACTAAGGGTGATTTATGATTAATCCAAAGTGTTTGTCTCTCTTTTTTGTATAGGAAACCAAATAGACATTCTTAAATGACTTATTCGCCAAATATTAACAGGTATAATAAAATGCAATACAGGAGGTGCGGCACCTCAGGTTTGCTGCTGCCGGCAATTTCTCTTGGGTTATGGCACAACTTCGGTTTTGTAGATGATTTTGAAAATTCAAAACAAATTTTATTCACTGCTTTTGATAATGGCATTACCCATTTTGATCTCGCCAATAATTATGGGCCTCCGGCAGGTTCAGCTGAAGAGAATTTTGGGAAAATACTTAAAGAGAATTTTACCGGTCACCTGCGTGACGAATTGGTAATCTCAACAAAGGCAGGCTATACTATGTGGCCGGGACCTTATGGCGACTGGGGTTCCCGGAAATATTTGATCAATAGCCTCGACCAGAGTTTGAAAAGAATGCAGTTGGAGTGTGTAGATATATTTTATCACCACCGACCTGATCCTGCTACGCCACTGGAAGAAACCGTGCAGGCGTTAAACAGCATTGTAAAAAGCGGCAAGGCGTTATACATTGGCCTTTCAAATTATAAAGCCACCGAAGCGTCGAAAGCGATAAGCATGCTAGCATCTATGTGCACGCCATGCATTATTCATCAACCAAAATATTCCATGTTTGAAAGATGGGTAGAGGAGGAGTTGCTTAATGTTTTGGGAGAAAATAACGTCGGATGTATTCCTTTTTCTCCATTGGCGCAAGGCCTTTTGACTGATAAATATTTAAAAGGAATTCCGGAAAATTCTAGGGCTTCAAAAGAGCACGGCTTTTTAAAACCTTCACACCTAATAGATGAGAAACTGGATAAGGTTCGCAGGCTTAATGAACTGGCAAAAAAAAGAAATCAATCGTTGGCACAAATGGCGCTGGCTTGGATTTTGAAAGACGAAAGAGTAACCTCTGTCCTTATCGGCGTAAGTAAGCCGCAGCAGGTAATTGACTCCATAGCGTGCCTTCAAAACCCTGGTTTTAATGAAGACGAATTAAATGTCATTGAAGCTATACTGGGATAAATTTTTTTGCGATCATAAATATTAATAAATATCACAACCGATGCTCATGTATAAAAATAATTTAATTATTCTTTACTGTTTCTTGCCATAACATTTTTATTCTTTCTGGAATGCGATAAACAAAAAGAAAATGGCCAGAAAGATTGGATGTCTCTTTTTAAATGGTAAAAACCTCGATGGTTGGGACATTAGAATTGCTGGCGAAGCCTTAAACCTTAATTATAAAAATACCTTTCGTGTAGAAAATCCTATGTTACGTATTGCGTATGACGAATACAAAACATTCGATGATAAATACGGGGCAAATCTATTACAAGACACCTTTTTATTATTATAAAATCCAATACCAGTACAGGTTTACAGGTAACCAAAACTCCCGGCGGCGCTGATTGGAATTTACGAACCAGTGGTGTAATGATTCACTCACAGGCCGCCAAGCAATTGAACTTCCACTGTTCTGAAATACCCTTACCTGTATTGGGAGAAGCGGCACTTGCTGAATTATTACCTGGCCGTTTTAGAAAAGCTTGGCGCACTAAAAGTAAAAATCAAAGATGCAACTGCTACAATAATAAACCCCCATTGCAGAATTTTCCATCTATACAAATCGAAATCAAATACTAACGTCAAACTATAAATGCCAACAAAAATTATGGGCAATCTATTACATCCAAAAGACTATGCAGTATTTCTTATTTATTTTATAATTGTCGCCTCTTACGGCTGGTCGGTGTACCGGCGGAAAAAATCTGTAGAGGCCACGACAAAGGATTATTTTCTTGCAGAAGGTTCTCTCACCTGGTGGGCCATTGGCGCTTCTCTTATCGCATCGAATATTTCTGCCGAGCAATTTATCGGCATGAGCGGCGAAGGATTTTTTTCCGGTATTGCTGTAGCGGCTTATGAATGGGTGGCAGCCATAGCACTGATTATTGTGGCTATCTGGTTCATGCCTGTGTATTTAAAAAACGGGATCTACACCATGCCGCAATTTCTAAAACAAAGGTATAATGAAACGGTGGCAATCATCATGGCCATATTCTGGTTGTTTCTATATGTATTCGTCAACCTTACTTCCATTTTATATCTCGGCGCCATAGCGATCAGCGGCCTCGCCGGGCCTCAAAATTTTCATTACATAGTTCTTGGCCTGGCATTGTTTGCTTTCGTTATTTCCATCGGTGGTATGAAGGTGATTGGGTACACAGATGTGATACAGGTGGCCGTATTAATTCTCGGCGGAATTGTAGCCATATATATTGCCCTTAGCACTGTAGATCATGTAGTGAATAATGGCAACAGTGCCCTAAATGGCCTTGCTACATTAATGAAGGAAGCGCCTGAGCATTTTCACATGATCTTTAAAAAACCTACCGCAAGCAGCAGTAATGAATATGTCGAAAAATACATCGCGCTTCCCGGGGTTACTATGTACTTCGCCGGGCAATGGGTATCAAATTTAAATTACTGGGGATGTAACCAATACATTACGCAACGTGCTTTGGGCGCCGATCTTAAGACTGCACGAAATGGAATTTTATTTGCGGGTTTCTTAAAATTATTTATGCCCATCATTGTTATGCTTCCCGGCATAGCGGCTTTTGTGTTGTATAAGAATCATTATTTTGATGCGGCTTTTTTTGGTGGCAGAAAAGATGGTGCTTATGCTGCCATACTAAGTCTTTTGCCTGCTGGTATGAAAGGCTTGTCTGTAGCGGCTTTAACTGCCGCAATAGTTGCTTCGCTTGCGGGTAAGGCAAATAGTATCTCCACCATTTTTACACTCGACATTTATCATAGATATTTTAATAAAGATGCCGATGAAAAAAAATTGATCTGGGTAGGTAGGCTTGCTATTTTATTAGCCATATTGATCGCGATCTTTTGCACATGGGACGATCTGTTTGGAATTGGCGGAAAGGGAGGATTTACATTTATTCAAAAATATACCGGCTTTATAAGCCCGGGTGTTTTTGCTATGTTTTTTTTGGGCATGTTTTGGAAAAGAACTACCGGGGCCGCCGCAGTCGCCGGAGTATTGGCAGGATTTCTTTTGTCTACTATGTTTAATAATTATGCGCCTGCCTGGTTTGGCCACGAAACTTGGCTATACACTGCCTACCGAAATGCTTCCGGTGTTTATGAAATACCATTTATGATTAACATGGGATGGTCGTTCTTTTTTACCGTATTGCTGATGGGCGTAATAACGCTCGCCGGTCCTAAAATAAATCCCAAAGCTTTTGGCCTCGATAAAAGTATGTTCAAGCTAGAACCTTTTACCATAGCTATGATAACGATCATTGTGATGGTAGTGCTTGCGTTGTATGCTAAATTTTGGTAACGCTTTTTTTGTCGATTACAGTTCGATTTCTTTTCTACGGCATAACCAACTTTTGAGGACCTGTTAAAAATCGACTGTTTTAGCGACGTTTTAAAAGCACGTGACATATGTTGCCCACAATTTTATTTATATTAGGCGTTATTTGCTGGGTGCAGCCCAAATTTTCGCAAGTCAAAAATTAGGAAGTTTATGAACGTCAAGCGCTAAATAGGATAGGCAACTTCTATGATTATGAAAGTGAATTTGTAAAAATCATGAAGGATTTGGGCAAAGAAGTTTTGGAAAAATATTTAAGTGATTTACCCGCTGATAA
>JBDTVE010000199.1:0-44291 GCA_040007355.1 Bacteroidota bacterium
CGTAATGGTAATAAAAATAACCACCCAGGTCATATAAAAACCAAGCATGTTGTGCAAATCATAGTTAACCCTTCACCAGCGCGCCTTCCTTTTGATGTGAACCGTTATTGGCGGTCGGCCCTGTTTTTTGGCCACCACAGGATGATGCCGCTTATCAGCATAATTAAAAAAACCAGGGTGGCCACTGCAACAATGGGCTTTCAGCCGGACTTGATAGCGTAAGCTATTTTTTTCCGGCAAAACAATGAAGAACGGGTACTCATGCTTAAGTTGATCCGGTTTAGAAACGAGCGGACGGGTTGCCCTGGTGCCTGCATTACAACAACTCATTGAAAGGTTTAAAAATTTAAAAAGCCTGTTTGAAGCGTTCCTAAACCATGAGATCACCGTATCCAACAGCATCAACGACCTTATGTAAGCGAACAGATAGAAGAAGAAAAACAGCCCATATATTAAACGACAAACTGGAACTGGCAGTGGAAGACAAAAATGATTTATAACTATTTGATCGCGATATTATGAATACACGCGGGTAGGGAGAACCTCAATGAAACAACAACTCGCAGGGTTTGAGACCCGTATGTTTTTTAAAGGCGGTAGAGAAATGAGAGATGGAAGAATAACCCAACAACATGGATACATCGGTAACACTCAATCCTTTTTCATATAAAAGATAACGGGCGTGTTCCATGCGCTGGCTCTGGTAAAAATCAAAAATGGTGGTGCCAAATAATTCCTTAAAGCCCTTTTTAAGATAGCATTCATTGATGGCTACCTTGCGACTCAGTTCTTTAATGGTAAGTGGTTCGCCAATATGCTGCAATAGTATTTCCCTCGACTTTATGATCTTTTCCCGGTCATTGTCATTTGCCAGGAATTTGCACTGAAAGGCTTCCACATCTTTATCCCCCAGCATACATTCCAGGCTATAGAGAAGCAACATCTGCGTCTGGGCATTGATATAAATGTTTTCCAGAGAGCCAGTATAGCTATGGTTCAGCAACGCCTCCAACACCATCCGGGTACGATTGCAAAGCGACAACGTTTTAGAAAAAGACGACTGATGGGTAAAATCCAGTATATTTTCCGCCAGCTTGTTATTCAGCATGGCGGGTTTTACAAACTGCGAGAGGTGGACAGGAGAAAATCGGAAACTTACCACATCCACACTTTCCATTCGCTCTTCACAGGCCCTGGAGGTATTGAATTTACAGTTATCGCATTCTATTTCATTTTTGCGGCAGTACAGGTTTCCCGCAATACAAAAACGCAACTCCAGGTAGTTTTCCGCCGGATCCTCTTTTTTGTAATGATACACTAGCATGCCCAGGTCTTCCATATTCCAGAGGGGCTGTTTGTTGTAACGCCGGATGCTATATTGCACTGAACCCGGTATCTGCTGCTCTTTTTCCTGCAGCATTACCAGTTGTTCCTGCATAATGGGTTGTTTATGTGCCAGTGATAATATGTCCTGTGGTTGTATCATAAAAACAGGGTGCAAATGTACGTTTCAAAGCGCATTTTACCTAAACTGGTTTGGCCGTCAAACCGGCCCCGAAAGCGATCTTGACCTAGTCTTTTGCGAATGACGGAAAAGCGTCAGAAACAAGCATTTAAATATCCCCAAAACCCTGCTAAAACTGTATAAAATACCTTGCTTTTAATAGCCCAGAACCCCTTATTTTTCCGTAACTTTGCTCACTTTATTTTTTCATTGTTTAACGGTTTTTTAATACCCTCAAATGAGCATAGCAACTACAGAAAAAACGGTTTCAAAAAACAATAGTTACGAAGCGGACAATATACAGGTACTGGAAGGTCTTGAGGCAGTACGGAAACGCCCCGCCATGTACATTGGAGATGTGAGTGAAAAAGGATTGCACCACCTGGTGTATGAAGTGGTTGACAATTCCATTGATGAGGCGTTAGCAGGTTATTGCAAGAATATAAACGTTATTATTTACGAAGACAATTCCATTTCGGTAGAAGACAATGGTCGCGGTATCCCCACCGGTATTACCACCAAGGAAAAGAAATCGGCCCTTGAAATTGTGATGACCGTATTACACGCCGGCGGTAAATTCGACAAAGACACCTACAAAGTATCGGGTGGCTTGCACGGTGTAGGCGTAAGCTGCGTAAATGCCCTGAGCACTACCCTGCACGTTACCGTTAGAACAAAAGGCAAAATATTTGAGCAGGAATATAAGATAGGGGTTCCTCAATATTCCGTGCGGGAAATTGGCGTAAGCGATACCACCGGTACCACGGTTCATTTCTGGCCCGACCATTCCATCTTTAATGTTACCGTTTATAAAAAGGATATTTTAGAAAGCAGGCTGCGCGAGTTGTCTTATCTCAACAGGGGCATCCGCATCAATCTAACCGATCTGCGTGAGAAAGATGAAAACGGCACACCGTACTCAAAAGAATTTTACAGCGAGGGCGGTATCACGGAATTTGTAGAAATGCTGGATAAAAATGCTGGCCGCAGTCCATTGATACCACGCGTGATTTTTGTGGAAGGGCATGATCCCGTCAGCAACGTAGCCGTGGAAGTGGCCCTTACATACAATGACAGTTATAGCGAACATATTTACTCCTACGTAAATAATATCAATACCATTGAAGGCGGTACCCATGTGGCCGGGTTTCGCCGGGCGTTGACCCGCGTATTTAAGAAATATGGCGACGAACAGAACATGTTTGAAAAGGCAAAGGTGGAAATTGAAGGAGACGATTTCAGGGAAGGTCTTAGCACCATCATTTCGGTAAAAGTACCCGAGCCCCAGTTTGAAGGACAAACCAAAACAAAACTCGGCAACAGCGATGTGAGCGGGGTGGTAGATGCAACCGTTTCAAAAGTACTGGTGGCTTTCCTGGAAGAAAATCCACGCGAAGCAAAGAATATTATCAGCAAAGTGATATTGGCGGCACAGGCCAGGGCAGCAGCAAAAAAGGCCAGGGAATTGATACAACGCAAAAGTGTATTAAGCGGGGGCGGCTTGCCGGGTAAACTGGCCGACTGCTCTGAACGCGACCCGGAACGCTGCGAAATTTACCTGGTTGAGGGAGATTCCGCAGGTGGCACAGCCAAACAGGGACGCGACCGCAGCTTCCAGGCTATTTTGCCACTGCGCGGAAAAATTCTGAACGTGGAAAAAGCCATGGAACACCGGATTTACGAAAATGAAGAAATCCGCAATATGTATACCGCCCTCGGTGTTACCGTGGGTACACCCGATGATCCAAAGGCACTGAATATACAAAAGCTTCGCTATCACAAGCTTATCATTATGACGGATGCCGATGTGGACGGAAGCCATATTGCCACCCTGATTCTTACGTTTATTTACCGTTATATGAAGGAACTGGTTGAACAGGGCTATGTTTTTATTGCCCAGCCACCTCTTTACCTGGTTAAAAAAGGAAAAGAACAAGCTTATGCCTGGACAGAAGAACAACGTAAATTATTGGTAGAGAAGCTGGGTAATGGTAAGGAAGACAGCGTAAACATCCAGCGCTACAAAGGATTGGGCGAAATGAATGCGGATCAATTATGGGAAACCACTATGAACCCCGAAAGCAGAACATTAAAACGCGTAAGCATAGACAGCGCCACCGAGGCAGACCGGGTATTCAGTATGCTGATGGGTGATGAAGTGGCGCCTCGCCGTGAATTTATAGAATCGCATGCAAAATATGCAAGAATTGACGTTTAATGAGTTATAAAGTTCTCTGCGTATAAATAACCCCAAAACACCTTGGCAGGCTATTTGGGATATTCTGATTATCTTTAAATGCAATTGCTGACAAATGCCGCATCTTGTTCTTGATTTTACTAAACATTTAAAATAAATTAATTATGTCTGAAGAAGTCACACTAACTGCCTACAATGTGAAAACAAAGGAAAAAGGCGTTAAAATCCATGATGCCGTAATTACTAAAACTGCCAAAGGCGCCTATATGGCCCAGGGAAACGACGGTAAAGGAAATAAACTCACTACCTTGCTGGGCCAGGAAAAAGCGCTGGCAGCTATTAAAGCAGGCATTGCCAAACAAGGGTGGGAATAATTCGATTTAAATGTAACCTTCGTTAAACACCCCATCCGGATAAAACGGTTGGTAGCCCCCATATAAAACAATACCCCGCTGTTAAACCAGCGGGGTATTGTTTTATATAGAACAATGTAGGAATTCGTGGAAACACTAGGCTCTGGGCCCGCCTCAAGTTGTATTAACAGCTAGCATACGATGATAGACACCGGCGCTTCAAACCTCCATTCAGCTATACAAAATCAAAATAAGCGGATTTTTTACCCAGTATTTGTTCGTCATCCGCCTTCAACCATTTATTCAGTACCGTGGCATACACATCCCTGAAATCCACGCTGTGTTTTAAATCGCCTTCCTCTAAATCAGCCAGGCCGGGCATTGGGTTTAACACGCCTTTTTGTTGCAGAGCGCCGCTCACAAAAAACATATTATTGGCTGTACCATGATCAGTTCCGCCGCTGGCATTCTGGGTTACCCGCCTGCCAAATTCAGAAAAAGTCATCAGCAGCGTATCCTGGAAACGGTTATTGGCTTTCAGGTCGGCCACAAAAGCTTTTACCGCATCATTCATTTCCGTAAACAGCCTTTTTTGCTGCGCCTCCTGCGCTACATGAGTATCAAAGCTACCCAGCGAAACATAATAAACCCTGGTACTGATATCAGAAAAAACCAGCGATGCAACCGTTTTAAAACTTTGACCCAGCGCGGTAGCGGGGTATTGGGCCGTCGTTGGCCGCAGCTTGCTTTGTTCAAAAATATAATCGGCGCTGCTGACTGTATCAGCCATGGTCTTGTATAAATAGTCAACAGTTTCGTTGCCCGGCACCAGCTGGTGTTGCGCCAGCACGTCTTTAAAATATTTCTCGTGGCTGGTACTATACAGTCTTTTCGGATCGCGCATGGCAATGCCATTCATCTTTTCGCCTTTCAGCGAAAGACTTAACACATCGTCAATTTCCAGTGCCTGTACCGGCATTCCACAACCGCTGCATTGGGCATCCAGATATCGGCCCAGCCAGCCATTGTTTATATATTCATTGCTGGCACTGGCGCTTTGCCATATATCCATGCTCCGGAAATGAGAGCGGTCGGGGTTGGGATATCCCACGCTGTTCAAAATACCCAGGCTTCCATCATCATATAGATCTTTGAATGCAGACAGGGCGGGGTTCAGGCCGGTCTCATCCGTCAGCAACAAGGCATTTTCCTTGCCGATGCCCAGTTTTGGCCGAGCCTTGTAATACAAATCATTCCTTACAGGGATAACCGTATTTAACCCATCATTGCCGCCGCTTAGCTGCAATACTACCAATATCTTATTACCCGCGGGTACCATACGGGGTGTTTCAAAGGCCCTCATAAACTTGGGCAGAAACAGAGACGCGGT
Organism: Bacteroidota bacterium; assembly: GCA_040007355.1. GTDB lineage: Bacteria > Bacteroidota > Bacteroidia > Chitinophagales > Chitinophagaceae > JACMLD01. The sequence goes on from JBDTVE010000199.1 coordinate 5,445, forward strand.
TGCCAGCGAACCGAGTTGCATGAATTGTTTTCGTTTAATAAGCATATTATCAGTGGGATTGCAATTTTATAATACGGTTGTTTTTCGGGACATTGGATCCCGGTTCACACCTCAACACATTTGGTATTCAGGGGTACTCATCAACTGTACAGTGGCCGTTTTTATAAAATTTTCACGGCTGCCGGCATCCACATAGTTTTTGAGCGTGGTTTCTCCTACGGCGGTTTTTGTTTGCAGCAGTACGGGTACAATGGCCGGCAACAGATTTTGCCTGGCTACCGGCGTATATAGTTCAAGCCAATTGCGCCAGTCAATAGTTGCCATAATTTGCTGTCCGCCCCTTCCCCGGGTATTGTATTTTTTACCGGGCCGTGCCAGAGAGACAGCACTATCATTCTCGCGCTCTTCTTTATCCTTCATACCCATCATCTGGTCATCATCATCTTTTGGCTTCATACTAAAAACATCACCTGCATACATGAGTTCTGGTATCCGCAACCGCATCATCAGCGTGGAACTGTCTATCCAATTTTTACCTCCGGGCCAGCCGGCTACATTAGGCGGGTAAAAAAGCAACTGTCCCAGCAAACGTTGCAACAATAGCAGTACCGCTTCGTTTTCTATCTGCATAGGCAAGATTCTCCGGATGCCCACAATGAGCTCCACCGGAGATTTTATTTTTTTTCCAATATTTTCCTCGCCGTAAAACCAGTCGCTGGTAAAAATATCTGTCATCAGGGATTCAATATTATATTGCCTTTCGTAAAAACGGTTGGCCAGCCATTCTATCTTTGCGGGATCCGGTTCTGCATTTACAAAATAGCGGTATATCTTCCTGGTGATAAAACGAGCAGTTTGTTTTTGCTGCAACAGGATCTTCAGGATATCGTCGCCGTTAAAATCGCCGGTCTTGCCCAGGAATGTTTTTCTGCCATCATCGTGTTGCCGTTCCCGGAAAACAAATTCACCATTAAACGATGCACCCCAGCCGGTAAACGCGCGGGCGCCTTCTTTAACATCGTTTTCTGTATAGTTGCCACGGCCAAGAGTAAATAATTCCATCACTTCACGGGCAAAATTTTCATTGGGATGCCCTTTACGGTTCTGGTTATTATTCAGGAAATTAATCATAGAGGCACTTTTGCTTACCTCCTGTAATAAATCACCAAAATTACCCAGCGCATGGCTGCGAATAATATCCAGCAGTTTTTGCTGGTAAAGCAGGTTAACCGTACGGGTAGCAAAATGTCCATGCCAGAAAAGGCTCATTTTTTCCCGCAACTGCTGCGGGCTGTTTATCATCTGACCCATCCATGCCAGGTTCAGGTTTTTTAATCCCTCCCTGGATTTTATCCGCAAAGCCCGTTTTTGCTCCGCGGAAAGCTGCTGCCGCAAACCCTCGTTTTGCTGCATACCCGTAACCATTTGCCGCTGGCTGCTATCCGCCACATCAATATAGGCCGGCGTCTTTACTGATAAAGCCAATAATTTCTTATAGTACGATGCCGGCGTCTCGCTGTTTATAAGCTGACAATCGACGGCGGAAGGTCCAAAACCCGCCCGCCATAACAAATGAAGATTCTTCCGCTGAATGGAAACACCCATGCCCTGTTTTTTGAGTTGAAAGACCTATGACTTAAATATAAACGCATGGTTTAAAGGAAATATTCTTTAAAAAAGAGTATTAACAAAATTGTGAACAGATCAAAATTATGGACGGCTCATTAATTAGCAAGCCTCGTCATGGCAAATGAAATGAAGCAATCTGTGAATGGAATAACGGGGAACGGAATATATAATGCAGGTCGGAATGGCAAGCGCAGCTTGTACGCAAAAGTTGGGTCGCCCTTTCTTCGGGCGGCTCACCTTTATCCCGCAAAAAAACCTTTACCAGTACCCCGGATGCCGGCCTAAGACAGTTTCTCGTCCTGAAAAAACCTTACACTGTCAGTTGGTGATGGTGAGCCGCCCGAAGAAAGGGCGACCCACCCGTTCGTCGTTGTTGCGAAAAAATACTGTGCTGATGCGAAAGCCTGGGTAAGGACCAGCCAACCAGGGGCCATAATAGTCCGCCGCCTAAATACATCCATTGTAATGCTGCCAGTTCGTAGCCTGAAGATATTATTGACCTGCCAATAGCCGTTTGATTTTATAACTTTGGGCCGATGCAGAAACGGTTGGTATCCTTGTGTTTCTTTTTGTGCTCTGTTCTTTTATTAAAGGCGCAGCTGCCACCCATTGGCCAATGGCGGGAACATCTTTCTTATAACCAGGCCATCCAGGTAACCCCCTCTAAGCAAGGCATATTCTGTGCAACCCCCTATGCTTTGTTTTCGGTGGATACAGCCGACAATAGCATAGAACGTTACAGTAAGATAAACGGGCTCCACGAAACAGGTATCCAGGCCATCCAATGGGACGCCACCGGCAACAAATTGGTTATAGCCTATACCAACAGCAATATTGACATACTGGAAGGCGGCAGAATTTACAATATTGACGCCATTAAACAAAAGGACATACCGGCCGATAAATCAATCTATGCTATTTTCTGCTACCAGGGCATGGCCTATTGCTGCAGCGGGTTGGGCATTATTGTAATAGATGAGACCAGGCATGAGGTAAAAGATACTTATACAATGGGCGCGGTCGGCAATTATATTCGAGTAACGGGTCTTACCACGGACGGTTCTTTTTTTTACGCGGCCACCGAAGAAGGTTTAAAACAAGCCCCTATTAATACGGTTAACCTGTCTGATTACCGGAACTGGCAGTTGCGCAGTGGTCTGAACGGCTTGCCCGCCGGCGCCTTCACCAATGTATTAGTTGTCCAGAACAAGATACTGGCGCAGAAAAACGATTCCCTGTTTGTTCTGGAGGGCAACGCCTGGAATCTTTTTTATACAAGCGACTGGCATATCAGCAATATCACTACCACGGAGAACCGCTTATTGATATGCCAGGAAAAAGCCGGAGCGGCCAGGGTATTGGTTATGACCGGCGCGGGCCTGCTGGAAAAAACCGTTTCACAAAACAATCTTCTGTCAGCGCCGCGACAGGCCATTTCCCTTAAAAACACGATTTGGATAGCAGACAGTACAGCCGGGTTACTGGCGTATAGCGATGCCACGGCCCGGCGTTACCAGCCCAATTCTCCTTATTCAGTTGCAGGCGGGGAAATGATGTCGAAAGACAACAGCCTTTGGGTTGCGGCAGGCTCCGTAACACCCAACTGGACAAATACCTTTTCCGCGGGGGGGCTGTATCATTTCAGCGACAATGAATGGACAAATTTTAATAGAGACCGGCTACCGGCATTTGACAGCCTGTATGATATTATAACGTTGGCGATTGACCCAAAAGACAACACGCCCTGGGCGGGATCCTTTGGTGGCGGTCTGTTGCACCTGGCCACCGGCAATAAACTGGAAATCTTTAAACAACAGTCGCCCCTGGCGCCTTCTTTCATCAATGCCAACAACTATTTTATAGCAGGCCTGGCGTTTGATAACAGCAATAACCTGTGGATTACAGACTATGGTGCCGTACAGAATATTGCCGTAAAAAAGGCGGATGGCAGCTGGCATACTTTCTTTGTACCTTTCTCATTAAACAACAACGCTGTTGGGCAGCTGATAACGGATAATTTTAACCAGAAATGGATAGTATCGCCGGGCAATGGCCTGGTTTGTTTTAATTCGGGCCAGTCTATAGACAATACCGGTGACGATCAATGGAAATTATATACGACCGGCAAAGGAGCCGGCAACCTACCCGCCAACGATGTAAGGTGTATTGCGGCAGACAAAAATGGTTTTATCTGGGTGGGTACCAGCAAGGGCATCGGCATTATACAATGCCCGCAGCAGGTATTTAGCGTGCAGGGCTGCGAAGCCGTGCTACCCATTGTACAACAGGATAATTTTGCCGGCTACCTGTTTGGCGATGAAACGGTACAAACCATTGCGGTTGATGGTGGCGATCGCAAATGGGTGGGTACAAAAAATGGCGTATGGCTGATAAGCGCCGATGGATCTCTTATTATTTACCGGTTTACGGAAGACAATAGCCCCCTTGTAAGCAATAACGTTCAAAAAATTACCATTGATGGTAAAACAGGTGAAGTGTTTTTTGCCACCGAAAAAGGTATCTGTTCATTCAGGGGCACGGCTACAACTGGCGAAGCCGAAAATTCCAATGTGCTGGTGTTTCCCAACCCGGTTCCACCCGGCTATGCCGGTACTATTGCCATACGCGGCCTGGCCGACAATGCCATCGTAAAAATTACCGAACTGGATGGAAGACTGGTGTACCAAACAAGGGCCTTGGGCGGACAGGCCACCTGGAATGGCAAGAACTATAAGGGAGGAATGGTATCAACCGGTGTTTACCTGGTACTGGTAAGCAACGATGCACGGACTGAGAAAATAGCTACCAAAATCGTTTTTATAAGCAAATAACAATATGAAAACGGATCTTGAATTGCAAAAGAACAAATTCAATCAAAAACAATTTACCCGTATCAATGGTGTTTTTACCACCGATGCATCTTACAAAATCATTACCGGTATAAACCGGCGGGTATACCTTCCTGAATCTTGCAACAGGGCAGTACCGTATTCCATTTACCGGGCGGAAAAAAAATAAGTTCCTGATGTCAACAGTACACAAAACAAAAGGCATTGTTCTGCGCACGGTTAAATACGGCGAAACAAGTATCATAGCAGCTATCTACACCGAACTTTTTGGCCTGCAGTCTTACCTGGTAAACGGGGTAAGAACTTCGTCTATAAAAGGACCGGGCAAGGCCAGCCTGTTTCAACCGGCCGCTATATTAGACCTGGTTATTTACCACAATGATTTTAAAAACCTGCAACGCATAAAAGAATTTAAATGGGGTTATCTTTACCAACATATCTACTCCAATATCCTGAAAAATGCGGTGTCCTTGTTTATGGTTGAATTGCTGACCAAAACCATAAAACAACCCGAACAAAATACCGACCTGTTTTATTTTATTGAAGACGCATTTCTCTACCTGGATGAAAGCGAGCAAATGGTGGTTGCTAATTTCCCGCTGTTTTTTGCACTGCACCTGGCCGCGCTGAACGGCCTGCGGTTTTCCGACGACTACACGGCAGAAAAAAGCTTTCTTGATCTGCAGGAAGGAATGTTTGTTAATGAGCAACCCGTGCATCCCTATTTCCTGGCGGATCAATACAGCTATACCACGTCTCAATTGCTGAAGACCCAGCAACCACAAGAGCTAAGCGCCATTCGGCTTAGCCAGGAAGCCCGTCGTATACTACTGAATGCATACCAGCAGTTTTATGCCCTGCATATACAAGATTTTGGCACCCTCAAAACCCTGCCGGTACTTCAGGCCGTATTATCATAGCCAGGTACCAACCGTAAATGGAAATACTGGAAACAATATTTACAAAATTCTTTTTGAAGCACCCAGATCATTAGACAACAGGGTTAGACCGGGTTGCTTACCTTTTTCAAAGCTGCCCAGATCATCCTGCCACTGCAACGCTTTTGCACCGTTTATTGTGGCCCATTGAAGGATGGTAGCAAGCGGGATGGCCGGGAAACGCCGGTGAATGGTTTGTATTTCTTTTGCGATACTCAACTGCCAGTTGCTGCTGTAACTATCGGTGCCCAGTACCATAGCACAATCATTATCCATAAAATCCGATACCGCTGGTAATTTGTTTTCTATATAAAGATTGGCATTGGGGCACAGGCAATAGAATAGCGTCAACCCATTTACTGCCGCATAACGGTTGGCAAATAAAATATCTTCCGGCGGCATATAGGTATTGTGTATCAAAAAAATGGTTTGTCCATTATTGAAATGGGGCAGCCAGGACTGCAGGCTGCTTTTTCCGGTAACCGGGAAAGGCGATTTTTCCACGCCAAATATTTTAAACAGTTTTAGATAATCGCCGCCGCCGGTTTTATACAGTTCATCCTCCGCCGGATGTTCCTGGTTATGAATAGAAATAATTTTACCGGCAGTCACGGCATTCAGCAATTCAAAAGTTTTTGGGCTGATGCTATAAGGCGCATGAGGTGTTTGTACGCTGCGATGGGGTAATGGAAATGCTGCAACATGCGCGTCTAGCACGCTTTTATAATGGGCCATATTTTCCACGGCCTTTGCATCCGTAAAACTCAACACTTCAATAAAATTCTGCCAGCGCAGACGACCCGAACTTTTTATGCGCACGGCATCGGTCGTATTACAGATATCACCAGTTGCAACAATGCCGTTGTCGTACATTTCTTTCTCCGCCTTTTCTATCTCCAGTTGTACCTGTTCGGCAGCAAAACCACGTTTTGTAACAACGCTGCATAAGAAATCAACCAGCCCGGTATGCGGAGGAAGGATATTTTTTAGATGACTTAACTCCAGATGGCAATGGCAGTTGACAAGCCCGGGCATCAGAATGCCTTCCAGTTCCTCAAAATCGTCACCCGCCTGGTCCGCCCTAACAATGTCTTCAATGGTCCCGTTGGGCTTTGTGATCAGCACCTGGTTATCTTCCAGCAATGCATAGCCGTTAAAGAGTTGTTGCGCCCTGAATTTCCTGAATGCCATATTATTCGATTGTGCACCGCGAAGTTAACAACTGCCGCATTTGCTTCACTGGTGTTTTATTTTGACGTACCCACCAACCCGTATGAGGTTGTTTGGTTAAAATGCCCCCGATGATTTAATTTTGCGGCTTTCGCAGGCTGAACAGGCAGTACCGACGGGCAAAAAATAAACTACATGTTAGACAAATTAGAAGCCATAAAAGCAAGGTTTACCGATATGGGGGTAGCGCTAAGCAATCCAGAAATTGTAAGCAATAATCAGCGTTTTGGCGCCATGAGCAAGGAATACCGCAGCCTGGAGAAAATTGTTACCGCTTATGAAGAGTATAAGCGCCTGCTGGATGATATTGATTTCAACAAAGAAGCGTTAAATGGTGATGACGATGAGCTGCGTGAATTGGCGAAAGCAGAAGTAAACGGACTCGAGGAAAAAAAAGAACAGATGGAAGCTGCTATCCGGCAGATGTTGATACCCAAGGATCCACAGGATGAAAAAAATGCGATTCTTGAAATACGTGCGGGTACCGGTGGCGATGAGGCCAGCTTATTTGCGGGCGATCTATTACGCATGTACCTCAAATATTGTGAAAAAAAGGGCTGGAAAACGGCTATCCTATCAGAAAATGAAGGCACGGTAGGGGGGTATAAAGAAGTGCAGGTGGAAGTAACCGGCGATGATGTTTATGGCACCCTGAAATTTGAAAGCGGCGTTCATCGGGTTCAGCGCGTACCCGATACCGAAGGCAGTGGCCGGGTGCATACCAGCGCGGCCACGGTTGCAGTAATGCCCGAAGCGGAAGAAGTGGATTTTGAATTAAAGGAAAGCGATGTTAAAATGGAGACGGCCAGAAGCGGTGGCGCCGGTGGCCAGAACGTAAACAAGGTAGAAACAAAGGTTTTTCTAACCCATTTGCCAACCGGTGTGGTGGTGGTTTGCCAGACAGAAAGAAGCCAGCTGGGCAACCGCGAAAAAGCCATGCAAATGCTTCGTACTAAATTATATGAAGAACAAGTGAGAAAACAAGAAGAAGAGATTTCGCGGCAGCGCAAAAGCCTGGTAAGTACGGGCGATCGCAGCGCAAAAATACGTACCTATAATTTTCCCCAGGGAAGAGTAACGGATCATCGCATCGGGCTTACGCTCTATAACCTGGATGCCGTGCTGAACGGCGAGATAAAAGAGTTGATAGACAAGCTCCAGTTTGCGGAAAACGCAGAAAAAATGACAAGACAGCATTGATCGTTTAGAAAAATATCCGGGCAACCCTGCAACCTTCTTCATTTAAATTCTAACTTACTATGAATTAAAACCATTGTTATGTTAGAAAATCTTCTTGACCTCATAAAGCAACATGCTGGCAATGCCATCATAGACAATCCCGCCATCCCCAACCAGCAAAATGAAGCCGCCATTTCTGAAGCCGGCAGTTCTATTATGAATGGCTTAAAAAATATGCTTGCAAATGGCAATACGGCCGACCTGGTAAATCTTTTTAATCACCAGGGAGGTGATATCGCAAATACCCCCGCAGCACAACAGATATCGGGTGGCTTTATTCAAAACCTGATGAGTAAGTTTGGGCTGGGTGAAGGCGCTGCCAGCGGCATAGCATCCAGTTTAATACCGGTAGTACTGCAAAAGCTGGTTCATAAGACAAATGACCCTTCAGATAATAGCTTTAACATACAAAGCATAATCGGCAGTCTTACCGGTGGCAGACAACAACCGGTTGCTGCGGGCGGCGGCGCGGTAGACATCCAAAATATTTTAAACCAATTTACGGGCGGCGGCACGTCTGCCGGTGGTGGTGGGATGCTGGATACGCTTAAAAGTCTGATGGGTAAATAATTTCAGAACAGGCGTAGATATATTTCTACATTTCACCTCTATTCCCCAAATCGTTTTTTTTGTATTTTTTTACCGGTTAGTCGTCCGGTATAACTCATTTTCTTTTAATATGCCTTGCTGGTAGGGGTTTACAGCGATTTTATTCCTTTCAGAAAAAAAATATATTAAAAAGACCGGCACTGGCCGCTGGTTGTTTTTAAACCTTTTTTAACCCGGGCCTTCACACTAATGGCACCTGTTTTGCGTTATATCAAGTACAAACAAGATATTTAAGATTCTCTCTCTCATAAGCAGTCAATTTTCTCATAAGCAGTTAGTTTTGGTTACGGCCCCTGTTTCCACAGGGGCCATTCTTTTTTAAGCGGCCGTTCGAAGTAGTTTTATATTGCAAAGACCGTACACGATACTACTTGCTACCAGGTCTGCAATAATATCCCCGGGGTCAAAACTCCTGTTTGGTATATAGTCACGCTGTATAAATTCCAGTATAATACCATTGGCGGCTGCCAGCAGGTAAACAATAAAAAAAATTGTTTTGAGCCTGGTGGCTGATCTTCCCTTTAAAAAAAAGAAATAACACCAAAAGGCCGTAAAGCCGCCAAATAAAATAACATGCACAATTTTATCTAACTGTGGTATGTCGAAAAGTCCTCCCGACGGAAGTGTGGACCCCGGAAGACATAAAAGAACCTGGATGGCAATGGTCCAGGCAATAGCCATGAAAGGCTTGGTCAGTACATGTTTGATCACGCTGTAAATTTTCTGCTAATCTAAAACATTTGAAAGGAAATTACAGGGTTCTTAGATTTGGCCCATTACGTAGATGGGTACCGTAGGCGTTTTACTTCCACCCGAAACTTCCAGTGTAATGGCAAAAGCCTGGGCTTTCTGTATGTTTTTCATCTTTACCAGGCCGTTAGACACATCGCTGCCGAGCAGGCCTGCATCTACCGGTTTTCCATCCACGATAGCCCATAACTGGTATTGTTTTCCTGCACCAGCCCGGGGAAGGCTGTTTACCAGCAGGTATACATCTTTTGATTGCTTGTCCCAATAAACGGTAGTAAGGCTTTGGGGCGCCACGGGCTGGCCCTTCATGGCAACAACGGCCATATTGGGGTTTCCCATCATTTGGAAATCTTTTTCATCCTGCTGCAGCCTTGCTTCCATGACGCTGTTATTACTGGCCAATTGCTGGTTGCTGGCAATTAATTCATCCAGTCTTGTGGCGGAAGATTTATATTGATAATAGAAATAAAAATTCAGCAAGGTGCTACCCGCCAGCAAGATAATGGAGGCCGCAGCCAGCAGTTTTGCAAAATTGATTGTACGTACCGGGCTTATAAGCCGGGTATGGGGACTTGGCATCGTTTTCAGGTCGGGTGCCGGGGTATCTGACGCTGGATGTATTGCTGCTGCCAGTATCTTTTCTTTTAGGGCAAGAGGAGGCGATATGGCATTATCAAAGGCTTGCTTCTCAAGGCCTTGTTCAAAAGCCTCTTTTGCCATTCTTAATTCTGCATACACCGAGCAGTGTTGTTCAAACGCAAGCTGATCTTCCTTGCTGGCCAGGCCCAGCACATAGCTTTCAACAATACCGCTTGATATGTATTCCTGTATATTCACTTTAAATATGCTCTCAATTGAATTAATGCACTTCTTATTCTTGTTTTGACTGTTCCCAGAGGAAGACTTTCCAGTTCGGCAATTTCTTCGTGGGTATATCCCTTAAAATAAGCCAGGTCTATTAAAACCCGGTGTTCTGTTTTTAATGTATTCACTATTTTCTTAAGACCTATATTGTCTATGTTTGGCTGGGTGGTGTTGCCGCCTTTATCAAAAAACCCACCTTCGGGCATTCCCTGGTTTTTCTGGCTGTTCTGGTAGGCCTTGGACCTTACCATATCTATTGCTAAATTACGGGCTACATTCAGCATCCAGGTAAATAACCTTCCTTTGGCAGCATCATAGCTTTCAATCTTGCGCCAGATATTTACAAATACTTCCTGTAGTACATCGCTGGCCAGTTCCCTGTCTGGCAACACCTGCAACACTATGGTATACAGGGCACCGGAATAATTGTCATACAGATAGCTAAAGGACTGCGGGTCCTTTGCTTTCAATGACAACACCAGTTCCTGTTCATTATATGTAACAGCGTTGCTCAAGTAGGCCAGTGTTTGCGGAAACGGCTTTAATCTAATAACTAAAGCCGCTCTCCCATGTACGAAATATGAATAATGCCGGATTTACCCAATAACTGCCTGGTAAGCAGCAGGGTCAAGTAATTTGGCCACATCCGCCGGATCCTTTACGGTCATTTTAACCATCCATCCTTTCCCGTACGGATCGGTATTTACCAATTCCGGTTGATTGGCCAGCGCGGTATTTACTTCAGTAATTGTACCAGAAACTGGTAAAAACAAATCGCTGACTGTTTTCACCGCTTCCACTGTGCCAAAAATTGCTTCGGCATCAAGTGTTTTGCCAACAGTATCAATGTCTACATAAACGATGTCCCCCAGTTCTCCCTGGGCAAAATCGGTTATCCCAATGGTAGCGGTATCTCCGTCCAGGCTAACCCATTCGTGGTCTTTTGTATATCGGAGCTTTTCCGGTAAGTTCATAAATTGATGATTTTATCCTGCAAAGGTTAGGAAAACTGGCTGAAATTATTCAACAGTTTCTCAGATTAGGAAAGTAATTTAGTAGTTGAACCCCTGCGGTGCTGCCCTGTGTTTCCAGCAGCGGGGGGTTTATTTTTTGTATCTCACCAATATAAAACTATATGCAGCCAATTGAGATCCTGGGCTATATCGCAGGCACCATGTCTTCCCTGGTATTTTTGCCGCAGGTTATCAAAACCTGGAAATCCAGATCAGCCGGCGATATTTCGTTGGTCATGTTCCTATTTGCCACCACCAGTGTTGTACTCTGGCTTATCTATGGCATCATTATAAGAAATGGTTCTATTATCTACACCAACAGCACCGTATTGCTGTTATCGTGCATTATGCTTTATTTTAAACTCAAGTATAAGTAATCTGCTCTTATGCTCAGGAATGTAATTGCATTTGTAAAACATAAACCCGGGCTTACCATGGGTTTTTTGTTGGCCATAAGCAGCCTGCTCCTGGGCATCTGGGCCGCTGCCCTGCCTGCCATCAAGCAAAGGTTGGGGTTAACCAACGAAACCCTTGGGCTCTCGCTGTTGCTTTCACCGGTAGGTTCACTAACTGGTGTATTGTTATCCTCCGCACTTTTTAGCCGCATTCGGGTTGGTAAATGGCTGCTTGCAGGCCCGGTTATACAATGCCTGTTGTTTATAGCCATGGTAACGGTGCAGTACAGGCTTGTTTTCTGGCTGGTATTGTTTGTAACCGGCGTGATTGGTTTTTTTAACGGCGTATCCATTAATGCCGTTATTGATATGATTGAAAAACATTACAAAAAAAAAATCATGAGCAGCTGCCATGGCATGTACAGCCTCGGCGGCGGTGTAAGCGCGGGGCTGGCAGCTATTTTTTACAGCCTGCACATGACTGCTGCCTACCAGATAACCATTGTAGCAACAGTTATTATCTTCATTTTATTTTTTATTCGCAAACACCTGCTTGTCCATAAAAGTTATATTCATTCTGGTTCTTCACTCTCTTCACCGCCTTTATCCATTATAGGCCTGGCCTTTATTTGTTTTGTAAGTTTTATGGGCGAAGGCAGCATTGCGGACTGGAGCGCCATTTATTTAAGGGAATCCATACACAGCACGGTAGCCGTAGCCAGTCTAGGGTATGGCGGCTTTTCCATTATGATGGCCATTGGCAGGTTTAATGGCGATGCGCTGGTACCTAAAACCGGGCCCAAAAAAATTGTAATCACCGGCACCCTCGTTGCCGCTGCCGGCTTCCTGCTGGCAATAGCCTTTCAAAATAAAATAACAGCCATTGCGGGTTTTGGACTGGTAGGAATCGGCTATGCCTGCATCGTGCCTATATTGTTCAGCGCGGCGGCCAATGTGCCGGGTATCAGCCCTGCGGTAGGCCTTTCTTCCATCGCCAGCGGCGGCCTGATAGGTTTCCTGTTTGGGCCCTCCGTTATAGGGTTGGTGGCGGAAAGAATAAATCTTGCAGCGGGTTTGTCTTTCGTACTGGTGCTAAATATCATTGCTTCTATTGTGGCTACCCGGAATAAATTTTTAGCCACGGATACAAATGCGTCCATTTTAGATCTACCATAACGCCATACGGTTTAACCGAGAGTCAAAACATTAATTGCTCCCACAATCTCGGGCAGTGATTATCTTTACGTTTCAGGTGGATACTTCCAGCCCATATTTTATCAAAACCCATTTTACTTTATTATGACAGTGCGTACGGTGATCTTTGATTTAGGCGGTGTATTGCTAGACTGGAACCCTTTGTATGTCTATGACGACAATTATTTTAAAACCCAGGAAAAAAGAGACTACTTTTTTTCAACGGTGTGTACCAATGAGTGGAATGAGGAGCAGGACGCCGGCCGGCCAATAAGCGATGCAACCCAGGAACTGATAGCGAAATTTCCCGATTGGGAGCAACCCATTCGAGATTTTTATGGCCGGTGGACCGAAATGCTCCGCGGACCGATTCCCGAAACCGTAGATCTATTCCGGAAACTGAAACAAAGCGGCCAATACAAACTGTACGCATTAACCAACTGGCAGGCGGAACTTTTCCAGATTGCCCTGGTACGATATGGCTTTTTATATTGGTTCGACGGCAGGCTGGTAAGCGGGGTGGAGAAAACCAGGAAGCCATTCCCCGACTTTTATAACCTGCTGCTCAGCCGGTATAAGATCGATGCAGCCAGCGCTATTTTTATTGATGACAATCTGCGCAATGTGGCAGGAGGAGAAGCAGCCGGTATAAAAAGCATTCATTTTCAGTCGCCCGGCCAGTTGGTCGAGGCATTGAGACAACTCAATATTGAGATTTAATCTTACTGCATTAAACAATGCCGTGGCTTTATCAGGGCGAAGAAATAACGTACCACGGCTTCTGGAATTCTTTGACTTGAATTTATGGTAGATTCCTGCCTGCTGCCGGTACGGCTTACCCGCTTATTTTTTCTTTTTCCCCGTATGGAAAGTATATCCCAGGTTCAGGATTACCTCGGCTGTACCAAACGCCTGCCGGGCTCTGCCCTCGTATATCTTTAAATTGGAATACCGTGCATAGTCAAGTTTGCCGGCCAGCTCAAGATAGATATGGTTAAAAAAAGTTGACCGCAACGCGCCTTCCACCCCCGTATTCCAACCGCCAAACTGGAAATTGGCATCATTTTGATGCCCAAAAAAAGCATTGTCTACATGCGGAATAACCGGCCCGATACCCAATTTGGCAAGCGCATCCAGCTTCATATTTTGCCTTTTATTAGTTTGCCAATGCCAGCGTTTAACAATATTGAACAAAAGGAAATTAGCCCCGTTGTTCAGGTAATAATAAAACCCGTTGTCTCTTGTAAAATTAACCGAACTGTCTACCGCTTTACCATGCAGGGTTCCTTTTATATGCGCCGGTCCGTCGGGAAAAATGAATTTGGTATGGTCAAAATTTATTTCAACTCCCCAGTCCTTTTTATTGCCAAAAAAATAGCCAATGCGGTAATTGTATTGCGGAACGGTCAGCGCTTTGGAAAAAAGGCCTTCATCCCAGCCACGGTGATCATGCCCTTTTACATTTTTAAATGCATAATTATTTCCCAGTGCGGGCTGGCTTATTTTTACGATGCTGTGGGTATACCATTCCGTATTGTATCCCCAGGAAAAATAAAATTCGCCGCGGTGAAGGTTTTCCTGCGCCCTGGAAGCGGCTGATATCAAAGAAAATACCACCATACAGGTAAATAAAATCCGGGTCTGCCGCATAATTTTCTTTTGTTGTTTACATTGTACCGGCTACCGGTTTGCAACAGTGCCGGCCGTACGGCCGGTAAGCACCTGCCGCGGGCAAAGATATTTTGTTTTTGCAACGGTTGAGTTTACGGGTTGTTAAGCATCATAGTCCAGTATGGGCCGCAACCATCTTTCCACTTCTTTCAACGGCATATCTTTCCTTTCTGCATAGTCTTCCACCTGGGTTTTATCTATTTTACCCACGCCAAAATACTTGCTTTCAGGATTGGCAAAATACCAGCCGCAAACCGAAGCCGCGGGGTACATGGCCAATGATTCCGTTAAGGTGATACCGGTTGCTTCCTTTCCGCCCAGCAGGTTAAACAACTTGTATTTTTCTGTATGGTCCGGGCAGGCGGGATAGCCTGGCGCCGGGCGAATACCCAAATAGGATTCTTTAATCAGTTCTTCGTTTGATAAATGCTCGTTGGTGGCATAGGCCCAGTATTCCTTGCGCACTTTTTCATGCAGGGCTTCGGCAAACGCTTCTGCCAGCCGGTCGGCCAGCGCCTGTAATGAAATTTTATTATAGTCATCCAATGCTGCTTCAAAACGTTTGAGGTGCGGTTCAATGCCTTCGATGGTCACCGTAAATGCGCCGATATAATCCTGTTTGTTGGATGATGCAGGCGCAATAAAATCAGACAATGAAATATTGGGCTGGCCATCGGCCTTTTTTATCTGCTGGCGCAATGTTTCCAAATGAATAACGGAAGACTTATCAGTGACCGTTATTGTATCTTTTGCATTACTGTTTGCGGGCCAGAATCCTATTACGCCGCGTGCCCGCAGCCATTTCTCTTTTATGAGTTGCTGCAGCAATTGGCGCGCATCGTTGTATAATTTGGTTGCTTCCTTACCAATTTTTTCATCGCTTAGTATCTGCGGAAACTTGCCATGCAGTTCCCAGGCAATAAAAAAAGGTTGCCAGTCAATATACCTTTCTAATTCTTCCAGGGGAAAATCAGCAAATATCTTATTGCCGGTAAAACCGGGCGTAACAGGGGTAAAATTATCCCAGTTAATCTTTACTTTATTGGCCTGAGCATTTGCCAGGCTTAGAAACTGTTTCACCGATTTTTTGTTTCCGAAATCCAGTTTAAGTTTGGCGTACTCCGTTTTTATGCCGCTCAGGAAGGCAGATTTCTGATCATTTAACAGTGACCCGGCCACTGTTACGCTCCTGGATGCATCCAGTACATGTACCACGCCCTCTTCGTACTGCGGCGCAATTTTTACCGCGGTGTGCATACGCGAGGTGGTGGCGCCGCCGATGAGCAGGGGAAGTGTCATGCCGCGACGCTTCATTTCAAAAGCCACATGCACCATTTCATCCAGAGAAGGCGTTATCAATCCGCTCAGCCCGATAATGTCTACTTTTTCTTTTAGCGCCGTTTCCAGGATCTTGTCCGTGGGAACCATTACGCCCAGGTCAATGATATCATAACCGTTGCAGCCCAGAACAACGCCTACAATGTTTTTGCCGATATCATGTACATCGCCTTTTACCGTGGCCAGCAGGATCTTGGCAGCGCCGGCACCTTCTTCATTTACCGTACCCGCGGCCAGGTGTGCCTGTCTTCTCAATTCTTTTTCCGCTTCAATATAAGGCGTGAGAATGGCCACCGATTTTTTCATTACACGGGCACTTTTGACCACCTGGGGCAAAAACATTTTACCGCTGCCAAACAAATCGCCTACCACGTTCATACCATCCATCAGCGGGCCTTCAATAACATCCAGGGGTTTGGGATATTTTTGCCGCGCTTCCTCTGTATCCGCATCTATATAATCCGTGATACCGTTCACCAGCGAATGGGCCAATCGCTCTTCCACCTTAGTATTTCTCCATGCATCATCCTTTACTATTTCCTTTCCCCGCGCCTTCACCGTTTCGGCAAAAACGATTAACCGTTCAGTGGCTTCGTTATTATCGTTGTTCCGGTTGAGTATAACATCTTCGCACATTTCTCTCAGCCTGGGGTCTATTTCATCATACACCACCAGCTGGCCTGCGTTTACGATTCCCATGTCCATACCGGCCTTGATAGCATAATAGAGAAAGACGCTGTGAATGGCTTCGCGCACATGGTCGTTTCCCCGGAAAGAAAAGGATACATTGCTTACGCCGCCGCTTATTTTGGCCAAGGGCATGCGTGTCTTTATTTCTTTAGTGGCTTCAATAAAATCCACTGCGTAGTTGTTATGCTCTTCTATACCAGTAGCAATCGCAAAAATATTGGGGTCAAAAATAATATCCTGCGGTTCATAACCCACCTGCTCCGTTAATATCTTATAGGCGCGGTGGCATATTTCCACTTTCCGTTCCTTAGTATCCGCCTGTCCTTTTTCATCAAATGCCATCACAATAACGGAGGCGCCATAAGACTGGCAGATAATGGCCTGTTCAATAAATTTTTCCTCCCCTTCTTTCATGGAGATGGAGTTAACAATACACCGGCCCTGCACACATTTTAAACCCGCTTCTATAATGTGGAATTTTGAACTGTCCAGCATGATGGGAATCCTGCAGATATCGGGTTCGCTTTGCACCAGGTTGATAAATGTTGTCATGGCCTGAACACCGTCCAGCAGGGCATCATCCATGTTCACGTCCAGTATCTGTGCGCCATTTTCTACCTGCTGTCTTGCTACGCTCAATGCCTCCTCGTATTTATTTTCTCTTATCAGCCGGGCAAATTTTTTAGAACCCGTTACATTGGTTCTTTCACCAATGTTTAAAAAATTGGTTTCGGGGCGAACGATCAGTGGCTCCAGGCCGCTTAACCGCAGGTAGGGTTTTATTGTATTGATAGTTGACATAATAAAATTTTATAGATATTGCTGATTTTGGGATTGCGGGATTAGCTGATTGCTGCAAACTTCCCCTCCTACATCTCAATATCGCAAAATCAGCCATCCCAAAATCACAGCGCTGTTTCATACACCGGCAATTCCCTTGGTGCAAACCGGCTTACTTCGTCCGCTATATGTTTGATATGATCCGGGGTTGTACCGCAACAGCCGCCCACAATATTCAGCCAGCCATTGGCCGCCCATTCTTTAATGATATGCGCTGTTTCGTGCGGCTGCTCATCATATTCCCCGAATGCGTTGGGTAACCCGGCATTGGGATAGGCTGATGTATAGCAACCTGCTATCTGGCTCAGTTCCTCAATATGCGGCCGCATCTCCTGGGCACCCAGGGCACAGTTTAAGCCAACGCTCAATGGTTTGGCGTGCATTACCGAAACATAAAATGCTTCCAGGGTTTGGCCGCTCAGCGTACGCCCGCTGGCATCGGTAATGGTACCGGATATCATGATGGGTAATGTTGCCGAACCAGTTGCAGTACCGGCACTGGCGGCGGCTTTTTGTTTTGCCCGGAAGAATTTCTTGGCCGCATAAATAGCTGCTTTTGCGTTAAGGGTATCAAAAATGGTTTCAATCAGCAAGATATCCACGCCCCCTTCCGCCAATCCCTCTATTTGTTCCAGGTAGGCAGCCACTACTTCATCAAATGTTACAGCGCGGTACCCTGGGTTGTTTACATCCGGCGACAACGACAAGGTTTTGTTTAAAGGTCCGATGGCACCGGCAACAAAACGGGGTTTGGAAGGATCTTTTGCAGTATATTCATCAGCCGCCTGCCGCGCGCATTTAGCCGAAGCAAGATTCAATTCATATACCAGTGATTGCATGTCATAGTCGGCCTGTGCTATAACCGTACTACTAAAAGTATTCGTTTCAATTATATCGGCTCCCGCCTCCAGGTATTGTTTGTGTATTTCGGTAATAATATCTGGCTGTGTAATACTTAGCAGATCGTTGTTTCCCTTTACATCCGTGTGCCAATCTTTAAACCGTTCGCCGCGATAGTCCTTTTCTTCCAGTTTGTGGCGCTGTATCATGGTGCCCATGGCCCCGTCAATAATAAGGATACGCTTTTTTAATTCATTTCTTATATCTGTCATAGCCAGGAGTTTTTCGTTACCGCCAACAAGGTGTTTACAGTAAACGCATTGATAAACAATATAACCCTACAGGACAGGAATCCCATCATGGTTATACAATTCTTCTAAACTATCAACGAGGAAATTTTGGGAGTTATCCAGAATAATCATCGTTTATTAGTTCAGTTTTTAGACAGGCTGAACAATAAACAAATCCGCCTGTATCGAGGTGCAAAGTTACAACATGTTATCGTAAATTCAAAAGCGCAGTCCGGCTGTCCTTTTTATGTTTTTGTCCTAACCCTTACTCATATAGCTTTCTACGGGTAAGCGGCTCTGGAGGCTGCGCGCCAGGGTCATTTCGTCGGCGTATTCCAATTCTCCGCCAAAGGCGATACCCCGGCTGATGGTGGTAACCCGAAGCGCCAAACCCGGTAATTTCTTTTGTATGTAATAGATAGTGGTATCGCCCTGTATGGTAGGGTTAAGTGCAAAGATCAGTTCTTCCGTATTTTCCTTGTGAACGCGGTTAACAAGGGTATCAATATTCAATTGATCGGGGCCGATGCCATCCAGCGGTGAAATGATGCCCCCCAGTACATGGTAGACGCCGTTAAATTGTTGGGTGCTCTCAATGGCAATTACATCCCGGATATTTTCCACCACGCAGATAACCTGTTGCTGCCGCATACTGTTGGCACAGATGGAACAAATGTCCGCATCGGCTATATTAAAACAGCGCTGGCAGTATTTTATCTGTTCGCGCATTTTAATAATGGCTTCGCCGAAGGCCGTAACTTTTTCCGGTGCTGTTTTTAATAATTGCAATACCAGTCGGAGAGCGGTTTTTGTGCCGATACCTGGTAGCCGGGCAAATTCATTTACCGCGTTTTCCAGCAAAGAAGAAGAAAACTGCATACCGCAAAGTTAAGCAAAGTTCACCGTTCTTAGCCCGCATTCCCCGGCCGGCCAGGCTTGTCGCAATGATGTTTTATCTGATATTACCGATGCTGTTTTTAACGGTTTCATGTTTTGTTTTCATAATACCGGTAATCACGGCCTCATACACCACTCCGTATACTTCAACCAGGGCATCCAGGGTGCAGGATCCATCGGCGCAGTGTACACGACTTATCTCTTTTACAATAGAACCTCCTTTTACGGTGCCATCCCATCCTTTTCTAAACTGGGCCTCATTTTTCCTGACCCCATTTTCTTGGATTCCCTTGTCTGCCGCTTCGCTTCTTTTGATACCTTTTTCAGAAATACCTTTACCTGCAACCCGGGTGTTCAGGCTTTCCGGGGCCATCCATTTCACCGGCCCCACTCCATACGGGGAATTTTGTGCAAGCGGCTGGCTACCTCCTTCTATGATAAAATTGGTAGGAATAAAAATATCGTGCGTTTTTCCGTCACCGCCGGTTACTCGCAGGGCTTGCTTACTCTCAAACAGCGGGTTTTGTCCGCTTGCCCCCGAGCTTTCATACAATGGATTGCTTACCACGGCTTCCGATACCTCATCATCCCAGGGTTGATAAGCTGTATTATCATTGTTAACTCTTCTGCCCGTGGCCAGGCCGCTGCCTGCCTCTCTTTCGGTCAGCATGCCCGTGTCATTATCTTTACCGGTAATAATTCCTTTTTTATGCCCCGTTTTTTTGGGTAAGCCCTGCTCGGTAATAGCCATTTTTTGTGCGGCCGCTTCCTCGTCGTCCTGTAACAAAATATCTTCTTCTGAATCCTGGGGCGTGATGGTGTAGACAGCCACTTCATTACCACCTTCATTGTAACCAAGTTCTTTTGTAATCACAAACGGTTTATGCATACGTTTGCCTGTTGGGAGTCCACTTGCGGCATCCCGTGGCGAAACGATGCTGTAACTGTCTGCATCCGGATCCATACGAATTACAAGGGGTTGATGCACGCGCCGGCCGGTGGGCAGGCCGGTTGAGGCATCCCGCGGTGAAACAATCTCATGGTTTTCTTCATCATATTCCAGGGTGATTACAAAAGGTTTGTGCATACGCTTACCCGTTGGCAGTCCGCTTGCGGCATCGCGCGGCGAAACAATTTCCATTCCGGTTGCATCCAGTTCTTTTGTTATTATAAACGGTTTGTGCATACGCTTGCCCGTTGGCAATCCGCTTGCGGCATCCCGTGGCGAAACAATTTCCATTCCGGCTGCATCCAGTTCTTTTGTTATTACGAACGGTTTGTGCATACGCTTGCCCGTTGGCAGTCCGCTTGCGGCATCCCGTGGCGAAACAATTTCCATTCCCGCTGCATCCACTTCTTTTGTTATTACGAACGGCTTGTGCATGCGCTTGCCCGTTGGCAGTCCGCTTGCGGCATCCCGTGGAGAAATAGTGGTATAGTCGGTCAGCCCGTCACCATCCACGTCGCCTGTAATAAGGGTGCTACGGCCGGTGGCCAAACCACTGGAAGCTTCCCTTGCAGTAATCACTTCAGCATATACTTTACCTTCACTGGTTACTATATTGTCCATGTTTACGGTAAAGTTCATGTCTGTTACCCGGTAAGGTTTGTGCATACGCCGGCCGGAAGCAAGGCCCGTAGCGGCATCGCGTGGGGCAAGGGTGCTGATGTCGTTGTATTTTATATTGCCAAGGTGTTTGCGGCCGGTAGTGCCTTCTCCTGCACTGATAATTTCTACATAGGTCTTATCGCCTGCATTGATAATATAATTTTCTTTTACACTGCTGCAACTACCGGTTGGTATATCCAGTATCCTGAAATCATCTTTTTTATTGCCTATAACGGTAACGGGTATGGGTGCTTTGCCGGCTTCCGCATTATAGTCGCCGGGAGCAATATTGTTAAAAGCAAAACTACCATCGCGATTTGTTCTGGCAGTCAGCACATCGCTTGCCGGTGCATCCGTGCGTCTTAGCCTTACATCAATACCTGGCACGGGTTCTCCGGGCATCGCATTAACGCCGCATTGGCTCAATACGTTTCCCTGCGGGCCCTGGTATACAAAACCGGTCAGGTAATTATCTACAGTCTGTAACTGGGTGCGATCCGCTCCGGGGTCTGCCACCCGGGCGCCCAGTTCTATTTTCTCCGGCGAAAAAAACAAGGAATCATTTTCTTCATCAACGGTCACGCCATCGTCATTGTCCGTCAATCGGTCGTTTTTAATATTGCTTTTTGTTTTTATTTTTTGATGAAAAGCCGGCTGTTCTGTAACGGGATTAACAGTACCGGTTTCCGACAGCGCCGTTTTCTCTTTTTTACCCGGGTTGCCAATACTAAATTGCAAGCCTGCGGATAATTGTATAAATTGGTTGGCCGCCGTATAATATGAGGGTGCAAGACCTTTCTCCCTATCAAAATTATAATTAACCTGGTCTGTTTGCGTACTAAAATAATTTGCCTGCAACAGGAATCCGGTGTAGGTAGAAAGGGCATATTTAATGCCGGCTCCCAGGCTATAGGCCAGGCCGTTTGTATGTTCGCCAGCCTGGTTACTATAAACATTACTCACAACACCGTTTTCCTTATACAGCACTGCATACCGTGAAGGTTCATTCAATCCGCACCCGGCCTTTGCCCACATATTTATAGCAAACCGGTCTGAGCCAAAGGATGCAACAGGACCCAACAGCACCTGGGTACTTTTAAAAGCGGATGAATTGAAGCTGAGCTGGGACGCAGAAAATCGGTACTTTTCAGCTATTGATTCACCAATTTCTTTATACTTATTATCCGTTTCAATAGAATTAATATAACCGATATAGGCACCCAGGCCAAACCGTACAGCACCATTGCCAAACGAATAATCCAGGTGGTTACCAAAATGTATGGCCTTGCCCGCATGGGTGGCATTTATCTGGTTGCTGTTTAATGGAAGCGAGATGCCAGCTTCCAGGCTGGTTTGAAACGACGGCTGGGCGGTAAGTACACAGGCATACAGTGTACCCGCGCAGAGCAGGTGTAGCTTTTTCATGTTGGATGTATGGGTTAATTGTAATATTGGAAGGATACGGGTTCCCATAACGCAAAAAAGAACAAGAAATTGCAGCTTTGGCAATTGCAGCGATCCTGGTGGTTAACATGCAGTTCTATGGGATCGCCGTTAGCACCAAGAAGCCCCTCGTTCTTATCCTGGCTTGTACCTGCGTTAAAGATCAATAGTGTTGTCGTTATCCCAATTGGCTTTTACCGTTAGTTTTTTTGGAACCGATATGACTCTTTCCGGCTGCAGGTGTTTTCCAAAAAACGCGCCCGGGTCCCAAATGCCGTTGCCATTGTTGTCAAACAAAATGCGCATTTCGTAATCGCCCGGCCGGAACCGTTTGTCGTGAAAATCCCGGGTGGTAAGCGGAATGGAGAATTTGATATTTGCAGACTGTATCAACTGCAGCACCGGCTTCCTGGCAAAATCAAGGTTATTAAACCGGATGCTGAGATTGCCGTAGTCGGATTCCTTCATGGTTCTGAATTTCAGTGTATCCGTACGGGCAATTTTACGGCCGGTGCTGTCTTCTGCAAAATCCCGGTCTACGATCAGGCTAAATGCCGTGTTTTCGGGCCATTTATAATATAAAATAAGCTTTTTGTTGCTGGTATCTTTTTCAAACCTGTATTGAGTGATGATCTTAAAGGATGCATCCGTAAACCTTACTTTTGTTGAATCGAAGCTTTTGAGGGGTTCCGCAAAAATGAATTCAAGGTTACCCAGCAAATCCTGCTGACCGTTTTCAAGACTCAGTGAAAATTTGAGGCGTTTGTCTTTTTCCTTTTCTTTCTCTTTTTCTTTGTTCTTATCTGTTTTGGCTGCTGCCGGTTTAGCCGGGCTGACCGTTGTGGTATCTTTTTCTTCGTAAGCGTACAGCGTATCTGATGTATTACGAAGACCAATGGTCACCGGTTTATCCGCAAAAGCAAAATATTGCCTTTTAGAAAGATACTTTCTCTGGTTTCCCTGGTCCTTCAACGCATATAAATAAAATACACCCGCCGGCAGGTTCCTGAATTGAAATCGGCCCATACTGTCCAGCTTGGCAATAAACCGTGGCTTTTCTTTGATTAGCGCGGAATCATCGCCGTTACGGTGCAGCATTACGATCAGGGTACTGTCTGGTTTACCGGTTTGTGCAATTAACACGTGGCCCGATAGCCGGAAACTGTCTATGTGTTTGCCGGTAGAAAAAACATAGCTGAAGTCTTTTGCTATATTGCCTTCATTAATGTCTTTGATGGCATACCCAAAATCGTAGGTATAGGTGGTATTCTCCTCCAGGGTATCTCTTATCTTTATGGTAACGGTTCTTAGTTTAGACTCTACCTGGGGGTCAATTTTAGGCAGTGGCGATACAATCAGGTTATCGTGTATATTATCCACCTGTACAAATTCATTGAAGGAAAAAACGACTTTTTTTTCTTTAAAATCCAACGTGGAATCAAGGGGTGTAACGTTTACCAATACGGGAGGCAGGGAGTCTTTTGGCCCACCGGTGGGCGCAATGGGATTGGCGCAACCGCCTCCTGTAGCAGCGGCCATAAAAACAATCACGGCAAAGACAAGGAACGAGGTGAAAATATTTGCCTTCATAAGGCTGCAAACATAGGTTGTTTCAGTTATTTAGCTATGCGCGGCTTGCTAATAATGCTATAAAATTAGCGGTAGCTGTGGGCTGCAAACAGTTGCCGGTTTTGCAAAAAGAGGCGATGTATCCACGGTTTTGTTTACCTTTCGGCGGACCATCAGGCCGGCATTTCTTCATCTTCCTGTGGATGCAACACAACAGCCAGCTTATTTGATTTTACAAAATTGCACCATTCACAATCAGGTTTGCCGCAGCCTGTTTTAAATTCTTTTCGTTGTATCTTTTGCCAGGTATCGGTTATCTGGTGGGTAACGGTTACCATATCTGCTGCGGTAATTTCTATGATTTCGGTTTTATATTCCCCGTTCACCGGTTCAATAAAATCAAATTCGGTGCTTACTACCTGCCAGTCGTTGGTACGATCGTTGTCCAGCAGTATCTTATAAAAAGCACCCTGTCGCCAGTAATCGCCTCCATTGGGTTCTTTCTCATTGGGCGGCAGCAATTTCTTCCGGGCATTAGCATACTTACCGGTTTTATAGTCTACCACATTTACCAGCCTCCCGTTAAATTCCAGTTTGTCCAGCTTACCATTGATGGGAACCTGCCCAACGGTTACATTGCGGACAGCTTTTTCAGCAATCACCACCTTGTTCCAGCGGTTAATATGATAGTCATAGTAGGCCGGCAATATCTTTTCGCCGTAATCCGTTTTCAATTTGAATGCTTCAGGCGTAAATGCTTCCCGATTATTTTTCATGTGCCAGTTAAAATCAGCTACCAGCTCCCCGCTGGGAGGAAAGATGTTATTACTGTTCCGCATTTTTACAAACAATCTTTCTATAGCCCAGTGTATGGCGCTGCCAAACGCCATGTTTTCATTTTTAGCGGACGGCACCCGGATAAGATTTTGGTAATAAAAACGCAAGGGGCAATTCAGGAAATTGTTAAGATGCGTTACACTGAGTGTATATTTTTTGAGCAACTGATCGATATAGGCGTTTTCCACCAGTTCAATTTCGGGTCTTGCCTTTTCTGCAAACTGCAGCAAAAGATAATCAGACAGCAAGCCGTCTGACACCTGCCGCGGGTCAATGTTTAGGTTGCTTCCTTCCAGTAATTCAGTAATAAAAGTGCTTTTTGTCTGCTCCTTGTCTTTTTCATCTTTTACAGGATAAGACACCTGCAAATGGGTTTTTGCGCGGGTAAGGGCAACATAGAAAAGCCGCCGGCTCTCTTCCAGGTCCGTGGAGTTCCTGCTCAGGTTTACCAGGTTATCGGGCAATCTAAAAGTATACTTCCCGGAATTATTGCTTTCATCCCAGGTAGACTGTGTACAGCCAATTACAAATACATGTGCAAATTCGGAACCCTTGGCGCCATGGGCCGTTACCATGTTCACGCCTTCGTCTGTAGCCGTTATCTTATTTAAGGGTATGGGAAGCCGGTTCTTTTTCATAACCTCTATACCGGACAACCATTCTTCCAGCGATAATTCGGGGTTGCGTTTATTCTCTTCTTTCAGGTGGTTGAAAAAAGCACTTAAGACCTGCATCAGCCAGGGCTTTTCTGGATGTTGCATAATATAAGAAAGCACACCGGTTCTTTGTATTACCCGCTCCAATAATTGTTGTAGCGTGGTATTACCGGAAGCCTTTATCAGGTCTTCCAGTGCATCGCTTACTTCCCTTACAGACTGACCGTTGGGCTGGTTAAATAAATCCTGTTTTGGCGGAAGGGTCTCTGCCATCAGGCGGCGGAGTGAAAAAATATCTTCACGGGAACCGCGGTTCCGGGCGTTCACCGTCATACTCAGTTTGGCAATCTCCAGGGCCGACAGGCTAAAAAAATCACTGTGCAGCAACTGGAATAGGATATCGTCCGCGCTGTAAGATATGGTACGCTCCCTGGATATCCAGTTCAGTATAAAAAGGATATTCCGGATAAAAGGTAATTGAAGCAAATCTATTTTTCGTTTCGTATTGACCGGGATCTTTTTTTCCTGCAGGATGGCGGTGATAGCCGTTACCTGCGCATGGTTGCGGTATATAACAGCAATCTCTTTTCCACTGATGCCCTTTTGTATAAGCGCTTCAATCTGCAGGGCCAGATCCACGGCCTCCTGTACCGGGTTGGCATATTCGGCTACTACCGGCTCAACAAACACGCCCAGCAGGTTTTGATTAGCGGCAATAAGCGGTTTATCATTTACAGGTAGCACGGTACGCAGGTTATTGTGTGTAATTACCCGATGGGCGGCATTGAGTATATTTTGGCTCGACCGGTAATTGCTGACAAGATCTATTTTTGTTAAGCTGTCAGCGTATTTCTGTTCCACTTCAACAATGTTTTCCACATTGGCATCCTGGAAAGAGAAAATGCTTTGGTCGGCATCGCCCACCACAAATAGATTGGGCTTATCCCAATATCCGGTTAGATATTGAAGCAATAAATTCTGCGAGCGGCTGGTATCCTGGAATTCGTCTACCAGAAAATAAAGAAATCGTTCCTGGTAATCCAGGAGCATGTTCCTGTTTTTTTCAAAAGCGTCCAACACCCACAATATCATATCATCAAAATTATAACGGCTTTCGGCAGCCATCATTTCATTATAGCGGGGATACAGGTTTACGGCGGCCCGCAGCATTTCCATTTTTTCCTTTTCATCCACAATGGCGGCTGGTTTGGGATCACCGGCCTTAAACTCTTTGTATTTCCTTTTATAAAAAAAGCCCTCCTTGGTTGGCAGTCCGTTGATATAGGCATCAATTCGTTCATTGAGGTAAGATGGCTCCCAGGCTTCCTTTTTCATTAAACTGTACAGCGATTTAAGCCTGTCCTTTTCATAATATACTTCACCGCGGAAGCGCTTCAGCGGGTTGTCTTTTTCAATGCTGTCTATAAGCCTGTAAAAAAGATCTATCTCTTCCAGGTCGCCAATGGGCGCCAGGTTCAGTTTACCGAAATAAGTGAGATTGTCCTGTATTATTTCGTTGCAAAAAGAGTGGAAGGTATGTATGCGCACCCGGTAGGCGGCTCCGCCGATGATGCTGAGCAGCCGGTTCCGCATTTCAATGGCGCCGTTATCGGTGTAAGTTAAACAGAGAATATTATTGGGATCGGTATCTGTTTGCTGCAGGATGCTGCCAATACGCAATGCCAGGATCTGTGTTTTGCCGGTACCGGGACCGGCATTTACCATTACCGGGCCTTCAATGGTAGTAACCGCCAGGCGCTGCTCGTCGTTGAGTTTTTCATATTCATGGGTAAATTTTTCGTCCATTATATCCTTTATTTCCTGCATATTCCAAAGATAGGAATTAGACTGCTGGCAACATGGCGCTCCTATAAGTGGAAATATTTATAGGTTGATAATGAATAATTTGTCCTTTCAACCTGTATAAACCCTTAAAAAAGGAAGATTCCTCATTTGGGAATAAAATGAAAAAAACTACGTTATAAGCAGAGAAAATCCAGATTTATGAAAAACCGTGCTGCTTTTAAGATCTTCATCTTGGAAGATGATGTTTGGTATGGCTCCATGCTGCAACATTATTTGTCTTTAAACCCCGACTATGAGGTAAAACGATTTGACAATTCCGCCTCTTTTTTTTCCGCCCTGCATGAGAACCCACAGGTGGTTACACTCGATTACTCAATGCCGGACTGTGACGGCGGCGAAGCCCTTAAAAAAATCAAGGAGTTAGATAATAATATACAAGTCATTATTATATCGGGCCAGGAAGACGTAGCCACCGCAATTAACCTGCTCAAAAACGGTGCCTTTGATTACATAGTAAAGGACGATGATACCAAGGATCGTTTATGGAATACCATACAACATCTGCAGGAAATAAATGGACTCCGGCAGGAAGTGGAGCAACTTAGAACAGAAGTGGGCCGCAAATATGATTTCTCAAAAACCATGGTGGGCAACAGCGATGCTATGCAGAAAGTATTTGCCATGATTGAAAAGGCCATTCAAACCAATATAGTGGTTTCTATTTATGGGGAGACCGGCTCCGGTAAGGAAATGGTTGCCAAAGCCATTCATTATAATTCAGACCGGCGTAAAAAGCCGTTTGTGGCAGTAAACGTGGCTGCTATTCCAAAAGACCTGATTGAAAGTGAATTATTCGGGCATGAAAAAGGCGCTTTTACAGGCGCAATTACCCGGCGCATCGGCAAATTTGAAGAAGCCGATGGAGGCACGCTGTTCCTGGACGAAATTGGCGAAATGGATGTCACGCTGCAAACAAAATTGCTGCGCGTATTACAGGAAAAAGAAATTACCCGTATCGGCGATAACCAGGTAATACCCGTAAATGCCCGTATAATAACAGCTACCCATAAAAACCTCCTGGAAGCCGTACAGGAAAAGACCTTCCGTGAAGACCTTTATTACCGTTTGTATGGCCTGCCCGTTCACCTGCCTCCGCTACGCGAGCGCAGCGGCGATACCTTATTACTGGCAAAATATTTTATTGAATTGTTCTGCACGGAAAACAAGACAGAAAAAAAATCTTTATCGCAGGAAGCACAGCAAAAATTGCTGGCCTATCGCTTCCCCGGAAATGTACGGGAGTTGAAATCCGTCATTGACCTGGCAGTAGTGATGAGTGATGGCCTTGTGATAGATCCAGAAAATATTACGCTGAATACCAGCACCAAAGTAACTGATCTTTTTGCCAACGGAAAAACACTGCGGGAACACACCAATTTTATTATACAGCATTATCTTGATAATAATAATGGCGATGTATTGCTGGTAGCAAAATTACTCGACATTGGCAAATCAACCATTTACCGCATGATTCAAAGCCGGGAACTGGTGCTTGACTGAGTGCTGCAAAAATCTTAATCAAATTCCTATGACAACAGATCACGAATTCAAGTTGCTGCAACGGAGTTTTTATGAAGACATACTCAATTTCATCCCTTCCGATATCGCCGTTTTTGACACGGACGGGCATTATGTTTTTCTGAACCCGCTGGTGGTAAAGGACCCCGATACGCGGAACTGGATGATCGGAAAAACAGACGAGGAATATTGCGTAAAGCGTGGAAAAGACATGGCCATTGCCGACCGCAGGAAAGAACTGTTTCAAAAGTTGATGCAAACCAAAAAAGAAGTAGAATGGGAAGAAGCGACGATAGACGAGAATGGAAAGAAAGAAATATTCCTGCGTAAAATGTTCCCTGTTCCCGACGAGCAGGGCGCCATCAAAATGGTGATTGGTTATGGCCTGAACATAACGGAAAGAAAGGAAATCGAGGAACAGGTAATCCGCAGTGAAAAACGTTATCGCGATCTATTTAACTATAGCCAGGCGCTTATCTGCACACATGATCTGAACGGTAAAATCATTACCACCAACCCGGCCATCCTGCATACTTTGCAGTATACGGAGGCGGAAATGACTGGCAAAAACATCAAGGACTTTATCCCGCTTCAGCAGCAACCGCAGTTTGAAAAAAACTACCTGGATGTAATCAATAAAAACGGCCGTTCGCAGGGCGTATTCAGCGTATTAAATAAGATGGGTAAAAAAATATACCTGCTATACCAGAATTACAAAATGGAGGAACCTGGTATAGAACCTTATATCATCGGGTTTTCACAGGATGTAACACAACGTATACTGGCGGAACAGGAACTCATGAACGCTAAAAAATTGTCTGAAGAATCAGCACAGTTAAAAAAAGCCTTTCTTGCCAACATGAGCCATGAAATACGCACACCCATGAACGGTATATTGGGTGTTGCCGCGCTCATGGCAAAGACACCGCTCGACAAAGAACAGCAAAACTACCTGGGCATCATACAGGACGCGGCCAATAACCTCCTGGCAGTTGTAAACGATATACTGGACCTGGAAAAAATAGAAGCAGGTAAAATGCAGCTGGAAGAAATTCCTTTTAATATTTCAGACCGTATTGCAACCATCATCAGATCGTTTGGTTTTAAGGCAGAAGAAAAGGGCCTGGTGATGAAACACCATAACCAGTTAAACGATAATCTGTATGTAAAAGGAGACCCTTTTCGTCTGGTACAGATACTGAATAACTTCCTGAGCAATGCAGTAAAGTTTACGGAGCGGGGACATATCGCACTTACCACCAGTATCAAATTCAACAAGGAAGAATGGATGGCGGTGGAATTTGTAATAGAAGATACCGGCATTGGTATCCCTGATGATAAGATAAAAGCCATCTTTAATCCTTTTATACAGGCCAGTTCAAACACTACCCGGAAATACGGTGGTACGGGCCTGGGTCTTTCCATTTGCAAGAACCTGATAGAAATGCAAGGCGGGGAATTATGGGTAGAAAGCCGTCTCAATGAAGGCACTCTATTCCGTTTTATTCTGCCCTATAAGAAATATGAAACCCGTTTACCGGAAGACAACCGGCAGCCAGCAATCAACTATAAAACCATGGGAAAAAAAAGTATACTGGTAGCCGAAGACGTGGAGCTCAACCAATTTCTGGCAAAACAAATTATGCAGTCCTGGGGGTTTGATGTAACCATTGCCGACAACGGACGTAAAGCGCTGCAGGCCCTGCAGGAACAGGATTTTGACCTGGTGCTGATGGATATACAAATGCCGGAGATGGATGGTATTAACGCCACCCAGTGTATAAGGCAACTGGCTGACTCCACAAAAGCTTCCATTCCCATTATTGCTCTTACGGCCAACGCATTAAAAGGCGATAGCGAGCGCTACCTACAGGCAGGAATGAATGACTACCTGTCGAAGCCTTTTACCGAAGAAAGCCTTTTCAATGTTATTAAACGCAACCTGCCATCAGTAACAAAGTATGCCACAGCCACCATTGACACGTCTGCCGCGCTGCCACCTGCCCCAGCAACTGAACAAACCCCCAGCCTGTATGATCTTTCCATGGTACGGTCTGTTTCCGGAGGCGATGATGCATTTATCAAAAAAATGGTGCAGTTGTTTATAGACACGGTGCCACCAGGCCTGGTTGATTTACAAGGCGCCCTGGCGTCACAACAATGGCAAAAGATGGGTAAGATTGCGCATAAATTAAAATCAACCATCGACTCCATGGGCATTTCCATACTCCGCGATGATATCCGTTTTATTGAAACCAGCGGCAAACACGAAACGGATACCGATACCCTTGCACCCCTGGTTGAAAGAGTAATAGCGGTAATTGAAGAATGTATTGTGCAGTTAAAACAGGACTTTTCGCTTTAGCTTCCCGCGTTGAAAAAACGTTCCTGTATTGGGAAGGAAATGGATGGGAATAATACGAGCCTGCATTGATGATCAGCTTGTTGTGTTGTTATTGGGTTTGGCAGTATTGTTGAAATAACAAAGCTACAAGATGAATTCTATGCAGAATGTACAGCCAAAAATATTTATTGTTGAAGACAATCCGGTTTACCAAACCCTTGTCCTGAAACAACTAGAAACCATCAGCCAGGATATCCGTGTATTTAGTACGGGCGAAAATTTTCTTGCAGAGCTGACTTATCAACCCGACCTGATCATATTAGACTATAACCTAGATGGCTGTATAAATGGTTATGATGTCTTAAAAGAACTGAAAAAGCTTACTTATACTTCACCCGTGATATTCTTCTCCAGCAACCTGGAGATTGCCGTTACCTCGTCTATACTTAAACTGGGAGTAGTAGAATATATTGAAAAAACAATTTTTACGCTCCCACGCCTGAAAAATTCTATTACCCGCATACTGGAAAGCTCCATGGGAACCCGGTTTATTAAGGCCCGGCAGGAATAAATGAAGTGCCATCGTATGAACCTTTATCCAGGTAATTCGTTTACCTGCTCAAAGCGGTGATCATGGCAGTGTATTCTTTAAAAACAGTTCAGCAAATACCGGCTAACCTGACGGCTGTCTGGTCTTTTTTTTCCAACCCGGCCAATCTCAAAAAAATTACACCACCCCATCTTCACTTTACCGTTCTATCAAAATACGGCAGCGAACCGATCTACGCAGGACAGCTTATTGAATATACCATTCGTCCAATGCTGCGACTGCCATTGTACTGGATGACGGAAATCACCCATCTTAAAGACCAGCAATACTTTATTGACGAACAGCGATACGGCCCGTATAGCCTCTGGCATCACCAGCATCATTTCAAACCCCTTGAAAAAGGCGTTGAAATGACCGATATCGTACATTATAAAATTCCGTTCTGGCTGCTGGGCGATATTGCCAACACCCTTTTTGTACGGAAACAACTGCAACAGATATTTGCTTACCGTTACCAGAAAACCGTGGAAGCCTTTGGCGCCTGGCCGCAGGGATGATCCTCTCTTGAATTCTATTGAAAATTACCACAAAAGGGTATTGGCAGTTTGCTAAGCTTTATGAACTTTTGCGTGATAATCACCAATATTAGCCGCGCCTTTCATTATTTCCACACCTTTAAAATATAACGTATGTGCACACACCGCAATCCCCTGCATTGCATTTTGCCGCCCTATATGACCGATAAATTGCGGTATAAAACTGGCAATACGGATAGTAAGGCCGATTACCAGTTCAAGGATAAAAGAAAGCTGCTGGCAACCATTGCCCCTGCTAAAAAAAGAAACAGTATGGCAACAACAGGTGTAAAACCAGCGAGTAATATTTACCGCGAATTGTATGATGCCGGCCAGATGCCGCTGGCACTGGGTAAACTAATATGGAAGGAAGAACAGCGCATCCCGGCAGACAAGGATGCTAAAAATGTAGTCAACGGCGCAGGCAATGTATGGAGCTTTTACAAAAAACTTTTCAACCGCAGCTCGCTCGACAATCACGGACTGCCACTGATACAAACCATACGTTACCGGGACAATCCACAGGAACCGTTTTACAATGCATTCTGGGACGGCGAACAGATGTTTTATGGCACCGGTGATCCAAGATTTACCAACAGTTTTACTACAGACCTGGATGTTATTAGTCATGAGCTTACCCATGGTGTAATAGATTTTGAGGCTCAGCTGGCCTATGAGTTTCAAAGCGGCGCGTTAAACGAATCTTTTGCAGACGTGTTTGGTTCAATGGTAAAACAATGGGTGCATAAAACGCCTGCACGGAAAGCCGACTGGCTCATTGGGAGCAATGTACTAAAGGGGAAAAATGCATTGTGGTCTATGAAGGCGCCCGGCACGGCTTTTAAAAACGATACCATTTTTGGCGATGACCCGCAACCAGCCACTATGAAAGACTTTATACATTCACCCAATACGGAAGATGGCGATTATGGCGGTGTGCACATTAATTCGGGTATTCCCAATTATGCTTTTTACGTAGCCAGCTACGAAATAAATGGCAATGCCTGGGAAAAAGCAGGCCCTGTGTGGTATGCGGCCCTGACCGATAAAAAGGTCTTACACAAGAAATCCAGTTTTGAGGATGCCGCCACCGCTACCCTTAAAAAAGCCACGGCCCAGTTTGGCAAAAATAGCCTGGAGGCAAAAGGCATTGAAAAAGGTTGGAGGGAAGCCGGTGTTATTTGATGCTGCGCTGTCCGGCTGTTCATTTCTCCGGTACCGGCTTACCCCCATGCTGGCGGGGAAAGCACCCGGTATAAAATTTTCCTGGCAACCCGCAGACTGTTAAGATTTAAAAAACATGTATTGGTACAAGAGTTTTACTTTAAACAGGTATGAACAATATCAAACTTATAAAATCAGGTGGCCTTGTAGGCAATAAAATGTCGGCCAGTACAGAATGGAAATTCTCCGCAAGCGATTGGGAGGAATTGGTTGATGCCATAAAAAGAGAAGAAGGCAATACCCGGGTAAAAGACGCTTTTCACTATTCCATCCAGAAAAATGATGATCAAAATAGCCGGGTACCGGTAAATATTCAAACCATACCGGATAAATTCAATCCCGTTTTTAAAGAATTGTTTGACAATATGAAGGCTGAAAAATAACAGTCACGTCGGCATTTGATACTCCTTTATTAGCCTGTTGCGCGCATTGTATAGAGACAACTGCCCACACAAACAGGTACTAACCGGGTATGCGGCTAATGTATTTTTCTACCTGTTTTATCTGGTCTACAATCTGGGGAGTAGTGGGTCTTAACGCCTTCGCCTTCCTGAAAAATTCTTTGGCAGCACGGAATTCTCTTTTGGTCATCATAATACTGCACAACTGCAAATATGCAGCGGCTTCATTTTCTTTATCGGGTAACCCCTTCCGGATGGCAGAACGGATAAACCCTTCCGCCTTCCTGATATCATTTTTCTGCATAGAGAGCATGCCCATTTGCAAAAGACTGGCGCCTTCAGCTTCCTTCATTGGCATCCCCAGATCCAACCCCTTCTGCATGTTTATTTCTGCGCCGTCAAAATCCTGTTTCATCATGGCGATATTGCCCTTCAGCGTATAGTATACGGAGCGGATGGGTTTGTACATAAGTCCGGGATATTTAATAGACTTGAGGACTTTCTCGGCACCCTCCATATCGCCGCCTTCCATATACTCCTGTATCAGGCGCAGCGGCCCAAAAAAGAAATGCCCGAAGATGAGAATGATGCCAATCAGATACGCCGGGAAAGCCGCCCAGAAACTATTGCCCCAGATATTTACCACCAGGCCCAGCGCCACCAGGGCAATGCCGATATACAACCGGTACTTAATAATGATATTATAAAACTTCATAGTTGTAACCTTTAAAAAGATGGCAAAGATAAGCGTTCTCCGTTCTCCTCAGTTACCCGTTCCACTTGCGAACCAGGACTGGCCGGGTAAAATTTCATTTATCCAGGTAAAGCCGGGTGTAGCGGCGGTTTTCCACCTTGCGGGCATCGTAACAAAAAAAATTTTGGAATAACCGGACGGTATTACCCAAACGGCAACTGACAGGCAATGGCTGCCCAGGCCCGTGTTTAATAGGCGGGGCCATTAATCTTTTGCATCATTGATTTCAATCCAGTAACCATCAGGGTCCTGCAACCATATTTGTTTAACACCATCCACCCGGTTGGTAACTGCTCTTTTTGCGCCATCCTTGTCTTCCCAGCTGATATTGTTTTTACGAAGTATTTCAGTAAACGCTTCCACCGATGGTACGGTAAAACAGAAATGATTGTTTTTATAATACTCCTTTACTGCTTCAGCTCCCTGTATAATATGCATGGCCTGGTGTGGCCCAATATTAAGCCAGGCATGTTTGCCGTCATGAAATGGCTCGGAAATGGTATCCAGGCCAATTACTTTTGTGTAGAACTGGGCCGACCTGTTCACATCTATTACATATACAGCAACATGATTCAAATGCACTTTTGGCAGGCCGGCAGGCGCTTCACCGGCTGGTAGCGCGACAAGCAAAGTTTGGCCAGACTGTGCAAAACTACCGATGCTTATCGCAGACGCGGTCAAAACCAAAAAACAACTCCTCAGTTTATTCATAAAACAATTTTAAGAACTGAAAATAAAGAATAAACCTGATTACCAGTAGCATTATATGCATCATTCAGCCATTAAAAAAGGTTTAGAACAGCATTCGGAGGCCGGCATCAGTCTGCCAGTACAACCAATATCAATTTTCAATTGTGGTTTTTAATTGAATGAGCTGCCAACAACGGATGGATCAATGCACCGTCATCCTGTTATAGTCGAAGCTAAAATCCGCCGCTGGCACCACCACCCTCACCGGTTCCGCCCCCAAATTGGGTGCCCGCGTTTGCCTGCGCCCGTTGACCACCCAGCGTTTCTACAATCACCAGGCTTTCAACCTGCAGCCTGTCCATAAAAGACGGGTCACCGGTTTCTTTGTGGGTGAAACCATGCCTGGGTTCATGAAGGTATTTAATCAGCGAATAGGCCAGGGCTATCAACAGGATGCCGATGATCACCAGGATTGTTTCTGCCGGCATAATATGATAATAATAGTGAAGGGTGAGCGCTGTACAGGCCACCAACAATAAGCCAACCCTTAATAAGACAAGATCTTTCTTTTGCAGACCACGTGCAAGGTAAATAATCGGGATGGCAAGCGTTAATATCCAATACACCCAGCCAAAAGACAGGGTTGCGCGATCCTTTGAAAAAGCGCTTAAGCGGTAGGCCTGCGCCTCCATAACCATATAATAATTGCCGGCCAGGTAGAAACAAACCAGGGTAACCACGCTTGCAACCACCAATCCGTTGGAATAATAGCGGGCATATTCTTTGGTGCGCAATTTTTGTACAAACCAATAAATACCGGCGGCGGCAAGCATTACAACAAAAGGCGCTAGAACGCGGGCCGTTTCACCAAGCCTTATCACACCAAGATAAACAATCGCCAGCGCCGCCACACAGGCAATGCCGGCCATCAGCGTATTGATAAACCGCAGGAACAGGAAAACGGCCAGTATAAAAATAATAAGCGCGTTTGTCTGCCAGGAAACATTCGAAATAATATTCAGTCCGCTGGCAATACTGGCGCCCGTCATCCACAGCAATGCATCGTCTACGCCCGACCTGTAATGCCTTTTTTTTACGATGAGTTCGAGCCCACCATATATAAGCAAACCAAAAAACAGGATCAAACTGCCTATTACTTCTTCGTCACCACCCGAAATAAACAATAAAGAAAACAGACCCAGGCTAAACACCACAATTATGAAAGTGAGGATAAACAAACCGATTCGCACAAAACGGTTGGGACTATAAAATGCTGCGGGGTAAGCTGCAAACACGCTGTCATTTTCAGGCTGGCTGATGCATTGCGCTTCCAGTGCGCTGATTGTTTCCGCACGCACGATCAGGTTGGCCAGCCATTTCTTGTTATATGCAATCATGCGGCTTTAATTTTCTTGTTCATATTGATTAGGAAAAAAATAAGCCCGATGGCCGTTCCAATAAAATAAAGAAAAGAAAGGTAAACACCTCCCATATCCGAATGCCAGGTAAGTAACCGTATAACAGTATAACTAAGCCCGATATAAGCATACAGGGTAAGAACCAGCAAAATGTAAAATGATTTCGTGCGCAACGCCTCCCGGTAAAAATAAAACGCCACCGCCAGCAACAATACAAACCATAACAGGTAAGCATTTTCAAAACTGAACATTTCCGCCAGTAGGCTGATGAACAAAATATGCATGCCAAAATTGGTATAACTGAACGCAAAATGCTCTTTTATACGGCGCATACGGGTTAGTAGCCCTGTTGCAATAAGTGCCACGCCCACTGCAAGCCCGGTAACAATGAGCGTGATGCTGCTAAAATCGTTGTGCAGCAAAATACGGGTAGGCGTAACCGATATGCCTGCCCACGCGCAAAAACCGGTAATGGCAAGGCCCAGGATGCCCAGGTGATCAAAAAAATAAGCGCAGAAAAACAGGACCGCCATGGGTATAAAACTTGCCAGGCCAAATCGTTCCCCAAAAAAATGATATTGATATTGCAGATAGCCGATAAGCGTAACAAAGGACAGGCAGGCCATTAACAAAATATAATCAAAAAAAGCATCGGGCGCCGGCACCCGGGCGGTTGAAAAAGGCAGCTTTTTTGTAAAACACCAGGTAAAACCACCTGCGCTCACCAATGCAATAAAAACCAGGATAGCCGTATGGCCAATGGTATCAATATTCTTGTAAACCAGCACCCCCAACCCGCCACTCAATAATAATATTCCCAGGTAAAGAATGGTTCTGAGTTCCCAATGCACGGAAAAAAGCCTGTTGCTCCCCGTTGCTTTAATTCTATCCAGCGATGCATCACTGATAAGGCCTTCTGCGTGCAGCTTTTCAAATAAGACAATATTCATGGCAGTAGTTATAGCGGCACTAAATGTAGAACAAATACAGGGCTATGTCAAACATATCCGGGTGCCGGAAAACAGGAACACACTAAAACCATTTTTGGCAATAAATGACCCTTAAAGTAAACTAACAACTGTTAATTTAGCGCGACAAATATTGTACTTTTGTTTTCCTGATCAATTGTATATGAATGATATTTCTCCGGCTAAAATAAGGATTGTCACCGCGACTAGTTTGTTTGATGGGCATGATGCCGCCATTAATATCATGCGCCGCATACTGCAAAGCAAGGGTGTGGAGATCATTCATCTTGGCCATAACCGAAGCGTACATGAAATAGTGGAATGCGCCATCGAGGAAGACGCACGGGGTATTGCGGTTACCAGCTACCAGGGCGGTCATGTTGAATTCTTTAAATATATGAAGGACCTGCTGGATGAAAGCGGTTGCGGGCATATAAAAATATTCGGCGGTGGTGGCGGCACCATTTTGCCTCAGGAAATCAACGAACTTCATCACTATGGCATCAGCAAAATTTATAGCCCCGATGATGGCCGCCGCATGGGGCTGGAAGGGATGATAGAGGAGGTGATAAAGTTATGCGCCGCGCCGCCAGTTCAAATCGCATCCCGCCCATCTCTTTCAAAGGCGACTCCTTCAAAAACGGCGGCAAACACACTCAACGGTAATCATAATACCATTCCCGGTCTGAGCCATACATATGCCCTGCAGGAGTGGAAAGACATTATTCACATAGGCCAGGCCATTACAAAAGCTGAAAACCAGCACGACTATGCCACCCTCTTACAACAGCTACGCGGTGGCAGCAATGCGGTTTCAATGGATCAACGTAGGGTGGTGCTGGGTATTACCGGAACAGGTGGTGCGGGCAAATCTTCCATTACGGATGAAATGATTCGTCGTTTCCTGCAGACTTTTACCGATAAAACGATTGCTGTCATTTCGGTGGACCCGTCAAAAAAGAAAACAGGTGGCGCCCTGCTCGGCGATCGGATCCGGATGAATGCTATCAGTCACCCGCGGGCCTACATGCGCTCACTGGCTACCCGTGCCGATAACGCGTCCGTTAGCCGCGCCTTGCAAGACGCCATTGATATCTGCCGGGCCGCCGCATTCGACTCCTCGTGGGTTCGTTCGTCGTTGGTTGAGGC
>JBDTVE010000200.1:0-12250 GCA_040007355.1 Bacteroidota bacterium
CCTGTAATATTACGGGTTCGTTTTCAATCAGCAATGAATAAGAACCTTCTTTTTCTAATATTGCTATGTCTTCCTGGCTGAAATTTGCCAGGGCAGCGGCAACCGCCTTCATTTTGGGGCCCAGGCGCTTGCCAAGGGCTACATAATTTGGCTTTATCCGCTTGCTGATAAAGCTATTTTCGCCTTCCAGGTAGGCGATTTCTTTTACGTTTACTTCGGTTTTAATCAAACCCTCAATTTTTTCAAACTGCCGCCGCTGGGCGGAACTGGCTACCGGCACCAGGATCTTGTGCAGGGGCTGGCGAACCTTTATATTTATTTTCTTCCTGAGCGACAATACCAGGGAAGAAGCATCCTGCGCCAGTTGCATCCGTTCTTCCAGCGGGGTATCCATTGCCCTCTCGTTGGCAATAGGGAAATCGGTATGATGTACAGACAACAGGTTGTGCCGCCGGGTAACCGCATTCAGGTTCTGAAAAACGGCATCGCTGAAAAAAGGTGAAACCGGCGCCATTAAGCGCAATATGATTTCCAGGCATTCATATAAAGTCTGGTAGGCCGAGATTTTGTCCTGCTCATACTCCCCTTTCCAGAACCGGCGGCGGCACAAACGAACATACCAGTTGCTTAGTTGCCCGTCTACAAAATCTTCAATCAACCGGCCGGCGCCCGTTGGCTCGTAATCGTCAAAATATTCGGTTACTTTTTTTATCAGTGTATTGAGCGAAGAGAGTATCCACCGGTCTATTTCCGGTCTTTGCTCCAGCGGTATATAACCTTCCTTAAATGCAAACCCGTCTACATTGGCATAAAGGGCAAAAAACTGGTAGGTATTATATAATGTACCAAAGAATTTGCGCTGTATTTCTTTGATGCCATCCAGGTCGAATTTTAAATTATCCCAGGGAGAGGCATTGGTAATCAGGTACCAGCGGGTGGCGTCTGCACCAAACTGTTCAATGGTGGCAAAGGGGTCAATCACGTTTCCCACGCGTTTGCTCATCTTATTTCCGTTCTTGTCAAGCACCAGGCCGTTGGCCACACAGGTCTTATACGCAACACTGTCAAACAGCATTACAGCCAGCGCATGCAGGGTATAAAACCAGCCGCGGGTTTGGTCCACGCCCTCTGCAATAAAATCGGCGGGGAAAGAGCCCTCCCATCCTTTTCCAAATGGCCGGGGATCGCCTTTTTTTAATTTATCATGGTCCAGTCCCCATTGCGCATAGGGCATGGCGCCGCTATCAAACCATACGTCTATCAGGTCGGGCACCCGTTTCATGGGTTTGCCCTGGCTGCTTACCAGCACAATCTCATCTACATACGGTTTGTGCAGGTCAAGAATGCCATCATGGAAATAATTTTTATTTGTATCGCCGCCCAGTGCCGCCGTTGCTTTTCTGATTTCCGCGTTTAGTTCGGCTACACTGCCAATACATTTTTCTTCATCGCCCTCGGCCGTTTTCCAGATGGGTAGCGGTGTTCCCCAGAACCGGCTGCGGCTCAGGTTCCAGTCTACCATATTTTCCAGCCAGTTACCAAAACGGCCCTCTCCGGTGGAGGCTGGTTTCCAGTTAATGGTTTTATTCAGTTCCACCATACGGTCTTTCACCGCTGTTGTTTTAATAAACCAGGCATCCAATGGATAATATAAAACGGGTTTGTCGGTACGCCAGCAATGCGGATAGTTGTGTTCGTATTTCTCTACTTTAAAAGCGCGATTCTCTTTTTTCAAGTGTACGCTGATATCAATATTTACATCAGTATAGTCCTTTTCATCTTTATAATTTTTTACAAAGCGGTTGCTGAATTCGCCCAGGCCGTCTACAAATTTCCCCTGTTTGTCTACAAGCGTTAATATGCCTATATTGTATTTCCTGCCAACCTTAAAGTCATCTGCGCCAAATGCCGGTGCGGTATGCACAATACCGGTACCATCCTCGGTAGTAACAAAACCGTCAAGCATTACGCGGAATGGCATTGCGCCCAGGGTGGCTTCCTGTATTTTTTCCAGCGAATTGGCTTCATAGGGAAGCAGTTGCTCATAAACACAACCTTCCAAATCACGGCCTTTGAATTGTGTAAGTATTTTCCAGGGAATGATCTTATCGCCTTGTTTATAGGCACTCAAATCTCCCTGCGCACCTTCCTCTTTAAAATATTTTTGCAACAAAGCTTTTGCCAGCACCGTGTGTACGGGTAGATGTGTGTAAGGGTTGAAAGTTTTTACCAGTACATAATCAATATTCGGCCCCACTGTCAATCCAAGATTGGAAGGAAGCGTCCAAGGTGTAGTAGTCCAGGCCATGAAGAATAATTCCGGATCAGGTGTCCCGATGGCATCGAACAAAAACTGGCTTTTGTCGTTTTGCACAGCCTTAAACATGGCCACCACGCTGGTATCCTTTACCAATTTATAGGTGCCCGGCTGGTTCAGTTCATGTGAGCTCAAACCGGTTCCTGCGGCCGGTGAATAAGGCTGAATACTTACGCTTTCATACAGAAAACCCTTTTTATACAGTTCATTTAATATCCACCAAAGCGTTTCTATATAATCGTTCTCAAATGTTACATAGGGATTCTTAAGATCTACCCAATAGCCCATTTTCTTTGTCACCTCATCCCACTTGTCTTTGTAGCGCATCACCGCTTCACGGCATTTGCGATTATATTCTTCAACTGAAATTTTTTTGCCGATGTCTTCTTTTGTAATTCCCAATTCCTTTTCCACACCCAGCTCAATGGGCAGGCCATGGGTATCCCAGCCCCCTTTTCTTTTTACCTGAAAACCCTTCATGGTTTTATACCTGCATACCAGGTCTTTCAGTGTTCTTGAAATAACGTGGTGGATACCGGGCAGGCCGTTGGCGCTGGGCGGGCCTTCGTAGAATACAAAAGGCGGGGCACCATCCCTGTGTTCAACACTTTTTTCAAAAGCATGACTGCTTTCCCACCAAGCAAGTATTTCCTGCTCCATGGAAGGTAAATGCAAACCCTTATATTCTTTGTACCTGGATGCCATATGATCGGTCTGAAAGTCAGTAAAACTGCGTGGATAACAGATATTTAAATGGTGTGCAAAGGTATGGTAAATCTCAGGCGAAAATAAATTGCGATAAGAGAGATTTTAATATTTTTGCAGTGGCGTTGTTTTAAGAATCCTTAGCACTGTTAATGTGGTTCTCCAGAGCATCCTGTTAAGCGCGCAATGTCCGGCCCGGTAGACACCCAAGAACCAGGATTTACAATAGCATTCTTTTTTGTTAAGGAAAACATTAAAACCATTAGATCAACCTGTGCAGCGGTCTCACTTATCCACATTTTTTCTGTTTGGCATAATTTCTGAAAGTTGTAGCGGGAACAGAAAGTGGTCAGAGAGTTGTGAAAATCAAGCTGTTGATTATACGATAAGGCGGTTCGTAAAAAAACTATCGTACAAATAAAAATATTATACCTCTTTCTACGGTTTAGGGTTTAGGGGTTAAAAGGGGAGTATTCCTACTCCCCTTCCTTTTAAAAAACAACCTTTTAATCTTTCATTACAACCCGTTTTTTAATTTCCGATTACCACTTTGTAAAAACCGTTCAACTATTTCAGTTTATCCAATACTACAGACAAACCGGTGTTCAGACACGGCGCTGGAACCAGATTAGGCCTTTCATTTTACGATGAAAGGCTTTTTGCTGTTCGCCCGGTAAATGGCTTTTACCCACGCAAGGTGTGGTGCCATCAGTCAAGTATATGAAATGCTAAACTTGCATTGGAATAATTAAACAACAAGCAGGAACCGGCGTGGTGATTGTCCTTCTTAATTTTTGCGCAGGGCTTTATATATTCTTACCGCGCTCATCAGGATAATAATGAATAAGACCAGTCCGGCCAGAGCCCATAGAAAACTCAGCGCCTGTTTTACTACGGCCAGCATCACAATGGCCACCAGGAAAATGGTAGCAATCTCGTTCCAAACCCTCAATTGCTGCGAAGAATAGGTAAACAAGCCTTTTGCCTGTTGCCGTACAAGAATATGCAGGGTGAAATGATATCCGTATAAACCCGCCACAAAAAATAATTTAACCAGCAGCCAAGCGGGCAAATGACCCATCATCCACCAGACAGTACCTCCCAATATAAGCGTCAGTACCGCGGAAGGCCAGGTGATCACCCACCATAAACGTTTGATCATAATCGTAAACTGCTGTTGCAGCACTATTCTTTCCGCTGGTGGCTTCTCATTTGCCTCGGTGTTATAAATAAGTAGCCGGGGCATATAAAACAACCCGGCAAACCAGGTTATAACAAAAATAATATGCAATGCTTTTATATAGAGGTACATGCAATTAAGCAGTTATCATTTTTTTATTTCCACCTGCATATTCTTTAATCCAGCTGGCAATGGCCTTTATCCATAACGGATGCGTATTCAGACAGGGTATCATGGTAAAATTTTCTCCTCCAGCCTTTAAAAAAGCCGACTTCCCGCGTTCTTCGATTTCTTCCAGTGTCTCCAAACAATCGCTCACAAAAGCCGGGCAAATCACCAGCAACTTTTTTATACCTTCTTTTGGCATTTCTTCAAACCGGATATCGGTAAATGGTTGTAACCAGCCTTTCCCCAGGCGCGACTGAAAAGAAATGCTGTATTTTTCTTTAGGCAAACCCAAACGCTCAGCAAGTTTTTGTGTGGTAGTAATAACCTGGTGCCGGTAACAATGCGCATGGGCGGCCGAAGGCGTGGTGCAGCAATCCGATGTTTGCAGGCAATGGTTACCGGTTGTATCGCTATTTTTAATATGCCGTTCGGGAACGCCGTGGTAACTAAAAAGAAGGTGATCGTATTCCTGCTGCAGGTAAGCACGCATATTGGCCACCATGGCATCTAAATAATAGGGGTCGTCAAAAAAAGGTTTTACCGTGGTGATGGCAAATCTGTATTTTTTTTCCTTGTGGATGGCTTTTGCATGCGCCACCGCCGTTTCATAACTCGACATGGCATAATGCGGATACAAAGGCACCAGTATAACTTCCTGCAGACCTGGTTCTTTGGCCAGCAGTTCTTCAAACCCATCGGCCGCCGAAGGGCTGCCATAACGCATACCCACGGATACTTTTTCACTTATTTCCTGCTGTAACGCCAGCTCCAACTGTTTGGTAAACACCACCAGCGGGGAACCTGCCTGGGTCCAGATGGTTTTATAGGCAGCCGCGGATTTGGCTGCCCGAAAGGGAACGATCAACCCTTTCACAAGCAGGGTTCGCAGCAAATAAGGATAGTCGATAACCCGCTTATCCATCAGGAATTCTTTCAGGTAGCGGCTAACATCTTTTACTTCTGTACTGTCTGGTGAACCGAGGTTCATCAGCATAACCCCTCTTTTGATTGCCTGGTCCATATGCTTGTAGAAATGATTGCAAATGTAATCACTCCTGTTCCAAAATGCACATAACAGCGCCAAGAAGTAAAAAGCCGAAAAGACCAAACATCCTAATAATACAATTCATCTTAAAAAATGACAGTCTGGTGACATAGATTTTCGTTTTTTGGTAGTTGCTGGCATAATTTCGCCGTACTGATAACAGAAACTGTTTACATGAAAGGAAATGACTACGGCGATATACAGCATTTTTGTATTGCAGGAATCAATTA
Source organism: Bacteroidota bacterium (assembly GCA_040007355.1). Lineage (GTDB taxonomy): Bacteria > Bacteroidota > Bacteroidia > Chitinophagales > Chitinophagaceae > JACMLD01. The sequence continues at coordinate 5,646 of JBDTVE010000200.1, forward strand.
TAAAAAGACGGATGCCCCGCTGCGCGGGCAATTTGCTATAGGAACAGATCAGTACAATACCATCCTTGAACTGGCCCCTGCTTACGGCTTACATGAATTATTTATCCTCTCTACCTGTAACCGCACGGAAATTTATGGTTTAACAGAAAATGTACAGCACCTGGTGCAGTTACTGTGTACCCAAACCACCGGTTCGGCAGCTACCTATTCTGAAATTGCTTATATAAAAAAAGGCAGCAAAGCAGTGGAACACTTGTTTCATGTAGCTGCAGGCCTGGATTCACAGATTTTGGGTGACTATGAAATTATCGGGCAGTTAAAACAATCAGTGAAACTGGCACGTGAAAAAGGTTTTATGGGTGCCACACTGGAGCGAATGGTAAACGTTGTATTGCAATCATCAAAGGCAATTAAGAATCAGACGGCATTGAGTGGCGGAACGGTATCTGTTTCCTTTGCAGCGGTACAGTACATAAAAGAAAAAATACCCAATCTCAACGATATAAAAATCCTATTGATTGGCACCGGCAAAATTGGTCGCAATACCTGCAAAAACATGGTGGATTACCTGGGCACCTCTAATATTACCCTGATCAATCGCAGCCCCGAAAAAGCAGAAGCCCTGGCACTTGAACTGGGACTTCAGCATGCGCCCATGACCCGTCTGTCTGAAGCCATTGCGCAGTCTGATATCATCTTGGTGGCCACCAACGCACCGGAGCCTACTGTACTGGCTTCGCAATTGGAAGGACAGAGTAGCAAGCTGATCATCGACCTTTCCATTCCCTATAATGTTGAAATAGCAGCGCAGCAGCTTGACCATATTACGCTGGTAAATGTAGACGACCTGTCTAAGCTAAAAGACGAGACCCTGCAAAAAAGAATGGCTGAAATACCCAAGGCAAAAGCCATCATTGCCGAACATGCCACTGAATTTACGGCCTGGCAAGAAATGCGCAGGCATGTACCCGTATTAAAAGCAGTAAAGGATAAATTGCACCAGATTCATTCCTGCCAGCTCGGCACCGGTGCTTCTTCGGTACCCTCGGTCACTAGTTTTACTACTGAACAACCGGAAGCCCGCATACAAAAAATAATTACCACCATGGCGGTTAAAATGCGCCACCAGAACCAGCGGGGCTGCCAGTACATTGAAGCCATCAACGATTTTATGGCTACAGGTACAAATTAAGTTTTTAATGAATAATAAGATACGGATCGGCACCAGGGAAAGCCAGCTTGCTGTATGGCAGGCTACCGCTGTGCAGCAACTGCTTGCGGGCAACGGTTTTGCCAGTGAACTGGTGTACATTAAAAGTGAAGGAGATATTGATCTTGCAACGCCACTGTATGAAATAGGCGTGCAGGGAATATTTACCCGCAGCCTGGATATTGCCCTACTCACTAATAAGATAGATATTGCCGTGCACTCTATGAAGGATGTACCAGTACAACCGGCCAGCGGGATTGCTCAGGCCGCCGTGTTAAAAAGAGCTTCTTTCAAAGATCTGCTGGTGTACCGCCAGGACATCTCTTTTTTGGACGAACCAAATGCCACGGCCGTTATTGCTACCAGTAGTATTCGCAGAAAAGCACAGTGGCTGCACCGTTATCCCCATCACACCATTGAAAACCTGCGAGGCAATGTAAATACCCGTTTGCAAAAAGTAAAAGACAATAGTTGGCAGGGCGCCATTTTTGCCGCGGCGGGCCTGGAAAGAATAGCGTTGCGGCCTTCCAATTGTAGAGAACTGGATTGGATGCTACCCGCTCCCGCGCAGGGTGCCATCATGGTAGTATGCAGGGAGGATGATGCTTTTTGCGCAACTGCCTGTATGCGTTTTAATGATACCGCAACGGCTCTTTGCACCGCAATAGAGCGGGATTTCCTGAAAACATTGCTGGGCGGCTGTTCCACCCCCATCAGTGCGCTGGCAGAATTACAGGGAGATAGTGTTCTGTTTAAGGGAAATATTGTTTCTCCGGATGGAACAAAAAAAATTGAGACATCGCTCACTGCGCGGGTCGGCGGGGCCGAAGGGCTGGGCCGCCGCGCGGCAGATGATATTTTACAAAAAGGCGCCGGGGAAATACTGGTTGGCATACACAATGCAGCAAAATAAAATTTCCATATTATCAACCCGGCCCCTGCCGCAGGCACTTGTTGACGAAGCGGCCGAACAGAATATTATTATAGACCTGTTGTCTTTTATAGAAACCGAACCCATTCAATCCGTAGAAGTACAACAGGAAATTGAACAGGCGTTGCTCCGGTACGCCGTTGTTATTTTTACCAGCATGAATGCCGTGGAAGCAGTAGCAGCCTATATGCAATCGACCACGCCGGATTGGTTAATTTATTGCATAGGACAAACCACTCTGCGCCTGGTGGAAAAATATTTTGGAGAGGCCAGCATTGGTGGAACGGCAAACAACGCAACGGAACTTGCCGAATTGGTGGCCCGCGACGCACCTGCCAATGAATTGATCTTTTTTTGCGGTGATCAGCGCAGAAATGAGTTGCCGGATATTTTGCGCGGTCATGATATGGAAGTATTGGAGATAACAGTATACCATACAATTTCAACGCCACATGCCATTGATAAAAAATACAACGGCATCCTGTTTTTCAGTCCAACTGCAGCAGAAAGCTTTTTTTCTAAAAATAAAGCCAGCACCAATACCATATTATTTGCCATTGGCAATACCACGACCGATACGCTAAAAAAACATAGTACCGCCACCGTTATTACGGCCGGCACACCTGGCAAAGACAGTTTAGTAGAAAAAGTAATAAATTATTTCGTGAACGAAGAAAGATAATTCGGCCAAACTCATTTATGCAGGGATGGCAGAACACACAAATATTATGAGTACCATAAAAAACGATCTTATTTTAAAGACACTGCGCGGCGAACCAACTGAAAGAATACCGGTATGGATGATGCGGCAGGCCGGCCGCTATCTGCCCGAATACAGGGTGTTGCGGGAAAAATATGGCTTTTTTGAACGCTGCCAGACGCCTGAACTGGCCTGCCAGATAACCCTGCAGCCGGTAGACATCATTGGCGTAGACGCGGCCATCCTGTTTTCAGACATTCTAGTAGTACCCCAGGCCATGGGGTTGGAAGTACAGCTGGTGGAAAACACCGGACCCGTGCTGCCTGAACCCATTAAAACCGCCGCCGATTTACAGCGTATACGGGTACCCGATGTACAGGATAACCTGCATTATGTGTTTGACGCCATCCGGTTAACCAAACAGGCGCTGAACGGCCGGGTGCCGCTGATTGGCTTTGCAGGCGCACCCTGGACCCTGCTATGTTATATGGTACAGGGCCGAGGCTCAAAAACCTTTGACGAAGCTAAGGCCTTTTGCTACACCCAACCCGTACTGGCACACCAGTTATTGCAAATGATAACAGATACTACGATTGCTTATTTAAAAGGACAGCTGGCAGCAGGCGCGGACATTGTACAGATCTTTGACAGTTGGGGTGGTTTGCTGGGCCCCAATGATTTTGAAAATTTTTCGCTGAAATACATTCGACAGATTGTCCTGGCATTAAAAGACGCAGTACCCGTAATTATCTTTGCAAAAGGCGCCTGGCACGCGCTTGACAAGATGGCCGCCACCGGTGCACAGGGTCTGGGGTTGGACTGGTGCATTACGGCTCCCCTTGCCAGGCAATTTGCGGGCAGCCAGGTGGTCTTACAGGGCAATTTTGACCCCGCAAAACTTTTATCGCCCATACCGGTTATAAAAAAAGAAACAACCGCCATGCTGGATGCTTTTGGCCATGGAAAATATATTGCCAACCTGGGACACGGTATCCTTCCCAATGTGCCAGTTGACCACGCAAAAGCATTTGTAGATACCGTGAAAGAATGGAAAGGATAATTGTACGCTCTACTACTCATGTATGAAACCTGCTGCAAAAATAAATTCTATATAAAGCCTTTGCCATGGATACAGCTTCCAACTATAAAACAACTACCACCGCATTCAGACAGAAATGGATTGAGCACATCTACTATTTACAGGAAGCTATCTGCAAAGCCCTGGAAAACACCGACGGCAAAGCCCGTTTTGGTGAAGACAACTGGACCAGGGCAGAAGGCCGAGGCGGTGGCGGCAAAACCAGGGTTATCAGTAACGGTATTGTATTTGAAAAAGGCGGCGTGAATACCTCGGTGGTATACGGACAGGTAAAGGAAAAAATGAAACAGCAACTGCAGGTGGAAGGTGCAGCCAAATGGTTTGCAGCCGGCCTCTCACTGGTGCTTCATCCCTTCAATCCTTATGTGCCCACGGTGCACGCCAACTGGCGTTATTTTGAATTGTATGATGCCGATGATAAGGTATGCGACCGCTGGTTTGGCGGGGGCACCGACCTGACGCCGTATTATCTTTTTGAAGAAGATGCCAGGCATTTTCACCAGACCATCAAAAAAGCAATGGATGATTTTGGAAAAGATTTATATGCCCAATATAAAGAGCAGTGCGACGAATATTTTGTAAACAGCCACCGCAACAATGAAAGAAGAGGCATTGGCGGCGTATTTTATGACCACCTGCGACCTGAAAACGAGGAGGCGGCGGAAAACCTGTGCAAATTTCAGGAAGCAAATGGCCATGCCTTCCTGGAAAGTTACCTGCCCATTGTTGAAAAACGAAAAAACCAACCTTTTGGCGATCATCAAAAATATTGGCAGGAAATCAGGCGGGGACGTTATACGGAATTTAATCTGCTGCACGACCGGGGTACCTTATTCGGGTTAAGAACAAACGGCAGAACGGAAAGTATTTTAATGAGCCTGCCCCCCACCGTTAGATTTGAATACAACTACCAACCACCGGCGGGAACCGAAGAAGATAAATTGTTGCAGGTTTGTTTGCATCCCAGAAACTGGTTAGATGTCTGATTCCTGATTTTGGGATTGGGGGATTTTAACCAGAATAATTATTATGCAAGGTCTAAACGACCCAATAATTTGATGAAAAAAGCGGGCTTTAAGGTTGATTAATACTACGGTAGTTCATGAAAATACTGGATCTTGTGAAGATCGCATTTAACCCTTGTCTATGACTAAATTTGAGTTGCAACAAAGAACAAAAAGATTTCATGTCGATATTATTACAAAGCTGTGCGCCTTTTTTCCAAAAAATGTCTCAGGTTTTGAAACCGCAAAACAATTGATAAGGGCTGCTGGCTCCGTGGGGGCTAATTATAGGGCGGCTTGCAGAGGAAAGTCACATGCTGATTTTATTTATAAAATCGAAATAGTACTTGAGGAAGCAGACGAGTCTTTATATTGGCTGGAAATAACGAAAGACACTGGATTGACGCCTTCGAATCAAACAGACCAGTTAGATTCATTAATTAAAGAAGCAAATGAACTGGTAAGTATTTTTAATGCCGCAGATTTAACTGCCAAAAAAAACAGGTGTCAAAAAAATTCCAAAATTAATATATCCCAAAATCAGCAATAAGTCTATGTTTTTACAAAATCGCCACCGCCTTCTACGTACCAGCCCGTCCATACGCAGCCTGGTAGCAGAAACCATTTTAACACCGCATGATTTTATAGCGCCCCTGTTTATTGATGAAGGAGAAAATATAAGAACGGAAATCACTTCCATGCCGGGCTATTACCGCAACAGTCTTGATGTTACGGTAAAAGAGGTAAAAGATCTGTTTGGGATGGGAATCAAATGTGTGTTGCTTTTTGTAAAGGCAAAAGACGATACAAAAGACAATACCGGTAAAGAAGCCTGGAATAAAGACGGGCTCATGCAACGTAGTATCCGCGCCATAAAGGACGCCGTTCCCGAGATGGTTGTTATGACAGATGTGGCACTTGATCCCTATTCCATATACGGGCACGATGGTATTGTAAAAGAGGGCGAAATAGTAAACGATGAAACCGTAACCGCGCTGGTAAAAATGAGCCTTAGCCATGCGGAAGCCGGGGCCGATTTTGTGGCGCCCAGCGATATGATGGATGGCCGCATCGGCGCCATCCGCAAAGCCCTTGAAGAAAACAATTTTATTAAAACAGGCATTATGGCCTACAGTGCCAAATATGCCTCCTGTTTTTATGGTCCCTTCCGGGATGCACTGGACAGCGCACCGGGTTTTGGCGACAAGAAAACCTACCAGATGAACTATGCCAACCGCATTGAGGCCATCAAAGAAACGCTGTCGGATGTGGAAGAAGGCGCAGACATCGTAATGGTAAAACCGGCCCTGGCCTACCTGGATATTATACGGGAAGTAAAAAATGCCGTACGCGTACCTGTTAGCGCCTATAACATCAGCGGAGAGTATGCCATGATTAAAGCTGCTGCAAAAATGGGCTGGATTGATGAACACAAGGCCATCCTGGAAACGCTTACGTCAATGAAAAGAGCAGGTGCGGATCTAATTGCAACCTATTTTGCCCGGGAGGCGGTGCGGTTGCTGTCCTGATTGATAACCGGACAATCAGCAGTGATTGGTGCTGCCGTTTTACATCCATAAGTATATACATTAGCACATATACTGGATTACCGCGGCCGGTAAAAATCTGGCAGCGGGTTCAGGGGCAGATTTTGCCGCTGG
>JBDTVE010000201.1:0-26472 GCA_040007355.1 Bacteroidota bacterium
CGCAATGATGGGCCTATTGGCTATGGCCATCCCGACAGCCGCGAAAGAAGTTATAATCGCGCAAACGATAACCGGAGAGACCACAACGATCGGCAAAACAGGGAACGTGATGATGACCGCCGTCACAATGACTACGAGGGCCGGGGCCATGGAAGGTGATAAGGCAATCAAAATAATTAATATTCATCTTACCCGCGGGTTGTCCGCGGGTATTTTTTTATTCGTGCACCGTTTATTCGTTCACGGGGTTACACCCGGTTGTGTATCACCCCTGCGGGGCTTTGCGTTGCCGGAAAAGCCCTGCAAGGGCGCAAGATAACAGCGAAGGGTGCAGCCCTTCGTAATAAAAAGGGTGCACCCTTCGTAATAAAAGATCCGCGGAATTGATATAAAATATAACCCATCGTCATATCCATCCGCCATTTATTCGTGCACCGTTTATTCGTTCACGGGGTTACACCCGGTTGTGTATCACCCCTGCGGGGCTTTGCGTTGCCGGAAAAGCCCTGCAAGGGCGCAAGATAACAGCGAAGGGTGCAGCCCTTCGTAATAAAAAGGGTGCACCCTTCACAATAAAAACCGGTCAGATTGTTACCGTTTTCTTATTTGGTATAAGCAAACATGGCAATATCTTCTGCGGGGATCACAGCGTTACCGGGCACATATACATCTTTGTAATCCAGGCGGAGGGTTGCCTTATTTTTCCGAGCTGTTTTTTCTGAGTAGATAATGGTGGAGAAATGTTTTTTATAAAGACCCAGCACATAGATATCTGCGTAATATTTGCCGGCGGGTAAATCTTCGATGACTACTTGGTTGTTCGCATCAGGATAAAATACTTTTCTTACAATACCGGCGCCGGAATGGTCAAATTTGTCCAGGATGATCCATACGGAATCAACCGCATTGTTCTTATTAATGGTATTGTCTATATGAAACGTATAATGGATGCCCGCAGCTTTGCTGCTGGAAGCGTTGCTCTCTTTTGAAGCCGGTGTTTCATCGGTGGCATGGGTAAACAAGGAGGCACTTACTAATATGGCGGAGAAAAGGGTACGAATAATCAACATAAAAAACATTTTAAAGGTTAGGGTCAACTGCTAGTGGCTTTAAACCTGCCTAATGTTTTCATTTGGATGAATGGACTAATTTTTTGTGAATGAACTGATTCTTAGACAAAGATTGCACAGTATTTCTACGGATGCAAGCTTTCCGCTCAATAATTTCGGATTTTACGGCTATTATTCTTTTTGCTATTTATAAATAACTGGATTACAGTTATGGGCGCAGTTTTCCCTTCGTAAAATTTTTCTGGATACAAGAGTAATACTACGCTACAACAGCACTAAAAAGCCTATAGCAACTGCCTTTTATAAAGTTGAATTGCGTTTTCATAACCCAGGTACAGGGCATCACAAACCAGCGCATGGCCAATGGATACTTCCGACAAGGATGGAATATGCTGTGCAAAATACTGCAGGTTTTCCAGGTCCAGGTCGTGCCCTGCATTGATACCCAGGCCTAGGCTTGCGGCCCTTGCCGCAGCGGCGGCATAGGGGGCTATGGCGGCTGCTTTTTGGCCGGTTAGAAACATCGTTGCATATTTTTCGGTATACAGTTCTATGCGGTCTGTTCCGGTAAGTGCAGCGCCTTCGATCATCTTTGTGTCGGGATCAGTAAATATGGAAGTACGGATACCCGCCTTTTTAAAAATGGCGATAATATCCGAAAGATAGTCTTTGTGGGCAATGGTATCCCAGCCATGGTCGGAAGTGAGCTGTTCACCCGCATCGGGCACCAGTGTTACCTGGTCCGGTTTTACTTCCAGCACCAGGTCAATGAATTTTTGCTCGCGGCAGTTTCCTTCTATATTAAACTCGGTGGTAATTATTTTTTTTATCTCACGCACATCGGCATACCGAATATGGCGCTCATCGGGACGAGGATGAACCGTTACACCATCGGCTCCGAATAACTGCGCATCCACCGCTGCTTTTACCACGTCGGGGTTGTTACCACCACGGCTATTGCGAAGGGTGGCAAATTTATTAATGTTGATGCTCAGTTTTTTCATGCCGCAAAATTAACGACTATTTATTGCAAAGGGCAGGCTACTGGCCTGCCCCCTGGCATGGTTATTAACCATATACTGAAGGGTTGTCGGATTATGACGGTTATGCGGGTTGTAATATGATTTCTGTTTAAGCTTTAACCAGTTGATGCGTTTCCAGCAATTCCCCGCTGAGCAATTTAATTTCCAGGTGGTAAGACCCCGCAGCATACCGTTGCAGGTTATTGATCTTTAGTTTGTTTTCGCCTTTTTTCAACTCAGCGGATGTTATCCTTATCACGGTGCCACTATTGTTTATTAAACGGACAACAATATTAAGGGCAAAAGAACCGTGGATAAAAACAAACAACTCTGATACAAACGGATTAGGGCTTGCGATAACCTTTAATTTCATTGAAATAGTTTTCATGGCTGATCCCGGGTGACGAAAACAGGCTAAACAATACAACTAATAAAGGGAGATCGGGTGGTTAGCAGGATATCAGTTCCTGGATTAGTAAAGGGAGATCGGTAATGAAAAGTAAATGTATGTAAATTTACGTAAGAATGTAAGTATTTTTACTTTATTTTTTTGCTAGTAAAAATACGCAAATTTTTCAGCCCTTTCTAATCAAAACCTGGTAACCAGTTTCAGGTTGAGCAACCGGGGTGTTAAACGGTTAGGAATGGAATAAGTAGTATTGGAAAAATCTTTTATGAGCAGGTAAGAAATAGTATTGTCTCTGTCTATTAAATTAAACACTTCGAGGGTAGCCCATATGTTTTCAAATCCTTTGAACGGACTATGGCTGCGGCGTTTGCTTCTGTCGCTGTCGAGCAGCAACGCGCTGAAGCCAATATCAATTCTTATATACGGGTCAATGATCAGCGCATTTCGGTATTTAACACTGCCGGGAATATTATATGGAAGGTTGCTGCCATATAGCGTGTTGAGGTATACCTTGAAATTTTTGTTGGTAGAAAGATAGTCCTGGAAAAACATGCCGAAGGTAAGCATACGGTCTGTTGGACGGCGTACCCATCCTTGTTTCATCAGGGTGCTGTCGGTGGGCTGGTTGAGTGAATCCAATTTGTAATTATAAAAAGTAGCCCCGGCTATTTTTTCTTTAGTATTCATGATGCCCAGGCTGACCCAGCTTTCTGCATCTTTTACCAGCTCGCCGAAAAGTCGCAGTTCTATACCGGTTGCATAGGCTTTTGCATTGTTTTCACCGAAATAACGGATACGCACATTGTCTATATCGTAAGGAACTACATCGTGCATGTTCTTATAATAAGCTTCCGTGGTAAGTCGCATGGGTCTTCCGTTCCAGCCCTGGAAGCTATAGTCGAACCCACCACTGACCTGCCAGCTTTTCTGGGCTTTCAGCCCGGTGTTTATGCTGCCATCCATTCTTCTTAGCTCGCGGTAAAACGGGGGCTGGTCATAGATGCCGGCCGAACCCCGGAAAACAATGTCTTTTTTCCAGTGAAATGGCTTCCAGGAAAACCCCGCGCGCGGAGAAACCAGGAATTCATGGTTGAGATCGTTATAGTTAAACCTGGCTCCGGCCTGTAAAATAAAATCGGCGGAATCGCGGAACACAATATTGTCCTGCACGAAGCCACTAAGACGGTTGATGGTAAGATCGGCAGTCGATTTTAATACGCTAAATACGGATAGCTGGGAAGGATTATAAGGCAATGAATAGCCCGCAGAGTCCTGGTACTGCCATTCATTCAGTTTATCGTGTATCAGTTGGCGGTCTGCGCTAATGCCCCATTGCACCGCATGGCGGCCCTTGTCCAGGTAGCCCTTGTGGCTAACATTCCATACATCAATATTGAGTTTGTTTCGGGCATGGTTTTGAAAAACGCCCGCACCCAACGGGTTTACAATCAGACCAAAACTTGGTTTGCTTTTATCAAAATCCCGTTCGCCGAATAAATACGCGCCGGAAATATCAAGCGATTCGGTCTCATTGTCCTGGAAAAAACTGGCCATCCATTTCAGCTTCAGGTTTTTTCTAACCTGCTGACTAACCGCCAAACCGGCCATATTGGTGTTATACCGATCCGTTTCTTTCCCGTCAAAGAATATATCAAGCCCCAGGTTGGCGGTAAAATAAGGCGAGAACACGGAAGCGGTCTGCTGGGAGAAAGCCGGTATCAGCGTGAATTTTGTCTGTGAAAAATTACCCAGCAATTCCGCACTCCATTTGCTGTTGAACTGGTAGGTGAGCAGGGCCTGGAAATCGGCCGAGGAAGGCGCATAATTGCCCTTTGTTTCCTGCCTGGCCAGCAGGTTGCGGTTGCTTTTGTTGCGGACACCCAGCAGGTAGGTAAATTTATTGTTGGCACCCGTTCCCTCCAGGTGAAATCCCTGTTCCAGTAAACTTATATACGCCGAACCGGCAAATTTTTTTGGTTTTTTGTATTGAATGTCCAGCACGCTGCTCATTTTATCGCCGTACCTGGATTGAAACCCGCCATTATAAAAACGAACACTGCGCGTCATCTCGGGGTTGATAAAACTAAGCCCCTCCTGTTGACCACTACGCACCAGGTAGGGCCGGAAAATTTCAAAATCGTTTACATAGATAAGATTCTCATCGTAATTGCCGCCACGTACAGAATAACTGGACGTAAGTTCATTGTTGGAACCAACAAAAACCTTGATCAGGCTTTCTATGCCACCCGTGGGTGAGGGAATATTAATAGCCTGTTTGGGATTGATGGAAATAAGACCGGCTTCCCGGCGCTGACGCTGATCCGTTACCACCACTTCTTCCAGTTCCTTTGCGCCGCGTTCAAGGCGGATGGTCAGTTTTTCTTCTTCGCCCTGGTTTAATAAAAAATTTCGCTGTTCCGTTTTATATCCCGTATAGGAAAACACCAACGCAAAGGCTTTATCGGCCGGCACATTTACAACAAATGTTCCTGAATCGGTGGTGGCGATGCCCGTGTTTCGGCCCAGTATGGTAACGTTTACCCTGCTTAAGGGGTTTTCATTCTCATCAAGAACGCTGCCTGAAACGGAAGCGGTTTTTTTTTGGGCGCATAAAAATGCCGGTGCAAGAATGCAGCAAAGCACTAAAAATAGCTTGGTTTTTGGCATTGTGATTTTATAACGGAAATTGTACTGGCAATATTACTGAAATTAAGCTTTTGTTTTTTTGGAGGAAGGGCACCCGCGGGCCGTACAATGGTAAGCCCAACCACCCGCCGGGCGTATATTTTTAACGAGCCGGGTATTATTTTTTGAAGGATAAAGGATAATTTTATACCATAAAATTTCAAATATGAACACAAACCGGTTATCTGAAAGCCTTCAGGCAGGATTAAATACTCAATTGACAAAAGAAGCCCATGCTTCGCAGATCTACCTTTCTTACGGTGCATGGGCAGCTGAAGAAGGATATGATGGCATTTCTAATTTTCTTTTCAGGCATGCACAGGAAGAGCGCAATCACATGATGAAGATACTGGAATACATTCTGGAAAGGGGTGGCACCGTAAAAGTAGAAGCCATTCCGGCGCCGCCGCCCAATCCCTCCGGCGTGCAAAATTGTTTTGAAAAAGTGCTTGAACATGAAATTGACAATACAAAAGCCGTTTACAAACTGGTAAAAATGAGCCTGACCGAAGAAGATTGGGCTACCTGGAATTTTATGCAGTGGTTTGTAAAAGAACAAACGGAAGAAGAAACGCTGGCGCTGAACCTGCTCGACAAAATCAAAATTGCCGGCGGTGCAAAAGCAAGTGGGGATGCCTTGTATAATCTTGACCGCGATCTGGAAAAAACGCCCGATGATGCGGTGCTGGCACAGGATAAGACAGCCGATAAACCATAGAAATGATAATGAATAATGGCGCTGCTCGGGGTATACATTACGATTACCGGCCGGGTTTATCTATCCGGCTGGTTTAATACGCGTTAAAGCCCGGGAGCCATGCATTCCCGGCTGCAGGGCCATTTTATTGAGCGGTGTTGATCGGGGGGAGCGACTTATGAAAGTTGCTTCAATTGCTGGATGACTGCCTTTGGATCCGCTGAGCTGAATATGGTATTTCCTGCCACCAGCACATCGGCCCCTGCCTGAATAATGGAAGCCGCATTCTGCAGGTTAACGCCGCCGTCTATTTCAATTTTTACATGGAGCCCGCGCTGGGTGATCATTTTTTTGAGATCACGTATTTTCTGAAGCGTATAAGGTATAAATGATTGTCCGCCAAAACCGGGGTTTACACTCATCATATTTACCAGATCAATGTCCTGTAAAATGTCTTTCAGGCTTTCTACGGGCGTGTGTGGGTTAATGGCAACGCCCGCCTGCATACCCAACGATTTTATCTGTTGTATGTTACGGTGCAATTGCGGGCAAGCTTCAATATGAACGGTTAATATATCGGCTCCCGCTTTTTTAAACGCTTCCGCATAACGTTCCGGTTCCAGTATCATCAGGTGCACATCGCAGGGTTTGCTAGTGGTCTGGGTAACCTTTTCAATTACGGGCAAACCAAAACTTATATTGGGTACAAATCGGCCATCCATTACATCCAGGTGAAACCAGTCGGCCACACTTTCATTCAGCATATTGCACTCTTTCTGCAGGTTCAAAAAATCAGCGGCTAACAGGGATGGTGCTATAATGGGCATATTTATTTTATGATTTTTTTGATGCCTGAAACAGGCTGGTATTCAAAGATAATCAATCAGGCGCGTATCAATCGTTCAATCACCGTTTCAGTCGTTTGATGGCTTCTTTTGCTTCTGTAAAATTCCGGTCAAATGTAAGCGCCTTAAAATAATAATCAATAGCTTCCTCTTTTTTACCGATGGCTTCATAACAACGGCCCGTCCAGTAATAATTGTCGGCATTTGTATAAGAAATATTAGTGGCAAACTGGAAGGTTTTCAGCGCCTCGTCATAATTTTTTTGCTGGAATAAGATAATGCCTTTTTCTATATAGGGCTCAATAAATCGCCAGTCGCGGTTGATGGCCTCATCAAAAAATGCAACGGCTTTGGGATAGTCTTTGATATTGGAATAATATACACCTTTTAGAAAAACCGGGTCCACAAAATCACGCGCGGTGTCACGTTGCTGCAGGGCATCGCACAAGGCGATAACGCGCTCATTTTTTGTTTCCGCGTACAGGTTGGCAAGTGCAAGTCCGTTTTGCAGGATGGGTTGGCGACGCCAGGCTTTTTCCAGTAGGGCAATGGCACTGGCCGTGTCTTTCAGCTGCGCATACAACAATCCTTTTTCGTACAGGGCTTCAAAATTAGCGGTATCTTTTTTTAACAGGTCATCGTACAGGGCAAGCGCCTGTTTTGTGTCACCGTTCTGCGTATAGGCTTCACCCAAACGACGCATGAATTCTGTATTGCCCGGATATTGCTGTATACATTTTTTCAATAGCGCAACAGCGTCCTTGCTGCGCCCGGTTAAAAATAGGTTGGAAACAAAAACCAGGGCCGTTGATTCGGAAGGCTGTAGCTGCCAACTTTTTTTGTAATCGTAGTAGGCAATATCATGCTGGTTGTTCTGTGTCAGTAATTCCGCACGTCGCAGGAGCAGACCGGCATCAGACGGATTTTTTGTTAGACTGTCCGTAAGCGTTTTAAAAGGCGCCTGCCCCAGTGTTTCATCAAAACCATTGGCGGCCTTGCTTCCGGTCAGGTTGCAGCCGCTGACAGCTGTAATCAAAAAACATAGAAAATAGAAGAAAAAACACTTCATCAAACAAAACTAACCGATTTTGATAATTAGTGTAAGACAATGTTTTTACAATTTTAATGCTTTGCCAATTTTTTAACAGGGCGGTCATTGGTGGCGGGCATCTGAGCTTCCGCAATGAAGGGAAGCCTGGCCCCGTTGGTTAGGGTGAAAGGAGGCCTTTCGTGCCGCAATAAGGCCGGCCGGCAAGACAGGAGCATTTTTTATTGAACACCTGATGGAATAAGATTTCGCATTTACCCATTCTGCTTTTAGCTTTGCTTCAAATAATCAACTATGCAAATAGGCCTGGTACACCTGCACAACTTATTACGCTGGATAATATTAATCCTGCTGGTGGCATCTATTATCAAAAGCTATGGTGGATGGAAACAGAAAAAGATCTTCGCCCCGGGTGATAAAAAAATATGGTTGTTCACCCTGATAACGGCGCATATTACGCTGTTGATTGGGTTGTACCAGTGGCTGTTTGGAAGGTATGGTATATTGGTAACCAGTTTGCCCCCGGGCGTAAGCGTTATGAAGGATAAATTTTACCGGTTTTTCTGGGTAGAACATCCAACCGGTATGATTCTTTCCATCCTGTTAATTACGCTGGGCTATGGCATGGCCAAAAAGGCGGTCAGTGATGAAACAAAATTCAGAAGAGCCTTTTGGTATTTTACCATTGCCCTGCTAATCATTCTTATTACCGTACCCTGGCCGTTCAGGCAAATTGTTGGCCGACCGCTTTTCCCGGGCATGCATTAAGTATTGGTTTTTCAGCAACTCCTTTCGTAAAAAAATCAGCCAGCCCGGCGGTTCAGGGGAGGAAATTCTGCAGACTGTTTATTTGGCTGAAGATTGTCGCCCGGCAGCAGGGGTGGATCCTTGATCGCGGCGCCCATAATGAATGCAGTAGCAGTAAGGGTTCAGCGTTTTCCCAGTTCAATTACCTCGCAGTCTTTCATATTCTGGCCGTCAATGCTAAAACGTATAAGGGTCCTGGTTTTGTGCCAGCCATGTTTGCCCGCTGCGCCGGGGTTCATGTGCAGGCAGTGTATGGTAGCATCAAACATCACCTTTAAAATATGAGAATGCCCGCTAATGAACAATTGCGGGCGATGCAGCAGCAATTGCATTTTTGTTTCCGGGTTGTACCGGGGCGGCGCCCCGCCAATATGCCGCATCATTACTTTTACTTCTTCGCACATAAAAACCAGTTGCTCCGGAAAATCAGCCCGAATACCGGTGCCATCGATATTTCCATAAACGCCTTTCAGCGGTAACCCGCTTTCACTGGCCAATGATGCTGCCAGGGCGGCATCGCCAAAATCACCGGCGTGCCAGATCTGGTCGCATTGCTTAAAATGGATAAATACGGCGGGGTCAAGATAACCATGTGTGTCTGATATTAGGCCAATACGCGTCATGAGTAAAATATAATGACAAATAAGTAAGTTATAATTCCTGGTTATTGATCCAGCAGCCCCGCTTCGGTAAGCCGTTGCAGGATCAGGGTTGCACCCGGGGCCTGGTTTGGCTGCCGGAGGTATTCCCCGAGCGAAAAATATTGCAGCGCGCCAATTTCAGCCGATGCCTTTGGCATTATTGCGCGTTGCAACAGGAAACAATCCTGCTCCATAATTATACCGTTAGCCTCTCCGTAAGCCGGCGCCGAAATATGCGTGTAATAGCGGAGATCGGCCGACTCAAGCTGAACATTCAACTCCTCCAAAATTTCCCGGCATAGTGCTTCCAAAGCCGTTTCACCGAAATCTATTTTTCCGCCGGGTAAATAAAAGCATTGTTTGTTTTTGCTAAAGGCCAGCAACAATTTTTTATTTTTTATGATGAGTAGTCCCGCTGTCTGCAATTGCATAAACAATGTTTTGAGCGGGCTAAAATAGTATTTCCCGCTTAATAAATTTGGTTGATGCCGGGGGCCAGGATTTTTCAGAGCAGGGAAGCCAATACATAGGATAGTCAGCCGGCTCCGGAAATGATCGGCCACAGGCATACAACAGGTTTTCCTACCTTTACCAAACGATCGTTTGTATATGCTATTCTGCAGAAATTTTATGTATTGGATCGACAAAAGAAAATGGAAATATATTTTCCTGCTGATCGTTCTTGACCGTTCAAGGCGGTGAATCCAGGTTTCATGACTGGGTATACGGGTTCTGAAAACCGGGCAGCTCATACAGTTTGTTGGAGAGGGTGAGCCGTCCTGGAACGGCAGACCCACCCGATTGTCGTTGTTGCGAATGAAATTCCGAACTGATCAAAATAATGAATTGCTGATTAATCAGCGTGACTCGTCATTGCGAATGAAATGAACCAATCTGTGAATGGAACAATGGAGGCGTTGAATAAATAATGCAGGACCGAATGGTAAGAGCAGCTCGTACGCAAAAGGAGGGTAGCCGTTTCTTCGGACGGCTCCCCTTTATCCCGCGAAAAACACACACTATATTATTATTAAACAGCCCATCAACTTATCGCTATGCCATATTATCACCACTGCGGCAAGATTCCGCATAAACGTCATACCCAGTTCCGCAAACCGGATGGTTCCCTGTACGCGGAAGAGCTTTTTTCAACCGAAGGGTTTTCCAATGATTATTCACTCCTGTATCACTGTAACCCGCCAACAGTGATTATTAAAACTGATGAAGGCATTGAAACCATGCCGGTGATTGCAGACGAAAAAATGCTGAAGCACCGGAGTTTCGACGGTTTTGGCCTTCGGCCGACAAAGGATTTCCTGGAAAGTCGCAAGGCCGTACTGGTAAATGCGGATTGCCATATTGTGCTGGCGGCACCCAAACAAAGCATGCAGCATTATTTTTATAAAAATGCCGATGCGGATGAACTGATCTTTATACACGAAGGCAGCGGCCGGCTGAACAGTCCCTACGGATCCATTGAATTTGCGGGCGGCGATTACCTGGTAATACCGCGGGGCACCATCTCCCAGCTTGATTTTACCGGGCCCAATAACCGTTTGCTGATCGTGGAATCATTCAGCCCCATCCGGTTTCCCACAAAATACTGCAGCCGGAACGGGCAGTTGCTGGAGCAGTCGCCCTACTGCGAGCGCGATATACGCGTGCCTTCGGCGCTGGTTACTTTTGATGAAAAAGGCGATTACCTGATAAAAACTAAGAAAAGGGGCCGGCTATATGGCATTCATTATGGGTACCACCCGTTCGACTTGGTGGGCTGGGATGGTTGTTGCTATCCGTTTGCCTTTAGCATACATGATTTTGAACCCATTACCGGCCGGATACACCAGCCGCCGCCAGTTCACCAGACTTTTGAGGGAAACAATTTCGTGGTTTGTTCTTTTGTGCCGCGTTTGTTTGATTACCATCCTCAGGCCATCCCGGCTCCCTATAACCATAGTAATATTGACAGCGATGAATTGATCTATTATGTTGACGGCGATTTTATGAGTCGTAAAAATGTTACCCGTGGCATGATAACCCTGCACCCGGGTGGTATACCGCATGGCCCGCACCCCGGTGCGGTGGCAAAAAGCATTGGGGCAAAAGAAACAAAGGAACTGGCTGTAATGGTAGACACGTTTCACCCGCTGCAGCTGACCGCAACAGCGCTGGAAATAGAAAATCCGGGGTATACCATGAGCTGGGCCGAATAGTTTTTTGTCTGGCTTTGGTGATTTATTCGAGCATTTCTTTTAATACTGCGGCCCCCTGTTGCGATAATTTCTTTTTATGGATCGGCCTTCAAAGCCGGCCGGGCTTGGTACCCGCAACGCCGCTGCGTTTTTTTTGCGGTTGTGATTGAGCTTTAGTAGGGCTTTCAGCCGTTTCTAAATTCGGCTTCAGCATAAAGCGCACAAACCGCAGGTTCATCAACACCCCTAAAAAAATAATAAGCCATTGATAAAAAACGAGGCGGCTTTTGCGGGTACTGGTGTTAGTAGCTCGCATATATGTTTCAGAACTATTGCTGCCCGATCCCGCTGATCCAAATACTTGTCAAACAATTTGTAGCGTAATGTGTCCTTGGCACCTCAAGAGGAATCTGCTTCTGCGATATCTCCGGATATTTCGTTTAATACAGCGTACTGGCTTTTGCTTCCGGGTTGGTTGGCTGCCGCAAGGGATTAGAATCAATAAGTCTTTTTTGAATTTTCAGCAGGGCTTTCGTACATTTCAGGAACAAAAATATTTTGCCGTATGATAAAATTTTCTGAATTAAAACCAGGCGATATAATATTAGCCGACTATGAAGACAAAAAATGGGAAGGCATTGTAAAAGATCTAAACCGGGAAGACCGGGAAGTTTGCGTGGAAACAGCCGTACAAAAGTTTTGGTTTACGCCGGATCATCTTCACCCCATTATGCTGGACGATGAACAACTGCAAAAGCTTCAATTTGAAAAACAGGACAAAGACGGGGTGGTTAAATATTTGAAGGGGGCTTTCCGTATCCAGCTGTCCGGCAAAGGATTCTCCGATTTTGAAATGTGGTACCGCGAGGACCGTCGCCATATGAAACACCCGATAGCGGTTCATGAGCTGCAAAACCACTACTACCAGATGACCAAGGTGGAATTAAACGAAGATTAAGCGGCGGAAACGCAATAATAATGAGGCCCGGGGGCAGTTTTCCACAAAAATGTGGAAAATTTCCCCATTTTTTTCTTTATTCAGCCATGTTCTCGTATCTTTGCACACCCAAAAAATATGGCAAAACAGGCACTCATTAAACAGGACGGCGTTATTATAGAAGCACTTAGCAACGCTATGTTCAAAGTGAAATTGGAGAACGGTCATGAAATACTGGCCACTATTTCAGGTAAAATGAGAATGAATTACATACGTATTCTGCCCGGTGACAAGGTTGGGGTTGAAATGAGTCCATATGACCTGAGCAGGGGTAGAATCATATTCAGGTATAAGTAGCGGCCGGTAGCAATAGGCTGCCAGCCCGGTATTATAATAAAAATAAGTTAGAACGGCCTACAGCCCAGTGCTGAAAGCAAAAAGCCAAACAATATGAAAGTAAGGGCATCCATTAAAAAACGCAGTGTTGATTGCAAGATTGTGAGAAGAAAGGGCAAGCTGTATGTTATCAACAAGAAAAATCCCCGTTTTAAACAAAGACAAGGATAAGATTTTTAACTAAGCGCAGTAGTGCCCTGGCTCAGAACAGGGGCTTGCAGCCAACCAGTAAATTAATAAACTAAAGAAAATATGGCCCGTATTGCCGGTGTTGACTTACCAAAAACCAAGAGAGGGGAGATAGGCTTAACCTATATCTTCGGAATTGGTCTTTCTACTGCCAAATATATTTTAGGCAAAGCGAATATTGATGTAAATAAGAAGGTAAACCAGTGGAACGATGAGGAACTGACCGCCATCCGTAATATCATCACCAATGAGTTTAAGGTGGAAGGACAGTTGCGTTCTGAAGTGCAGATGAGCATCAAACGTTTGCTGGATATTGCCTGTTACCGTGGTTTACGCCATCGTAAAGGGCTGCCGGTTCGCGGCCAGCGTACCCGTACCAACAGCCGTACCCGTAAGGGCAAACGCAAGACGGTTGCCGGTAAGAAGAAAGTAGCGAAGAAATAGGCGGGATAGTATTTAGTATAGAGTATGTAGTATGTAGACAGCAGACTTTCGGATTTGGTTTGTATGTTAAAAGCACTGGCTACGGTCTAAATACTAAAGTCTGAATACTGAATACCGGAAAACGGAGGCAACGGTCTGGATACTATAGTCTGAATACTAAATACTAAATTATATATACTAAAAAGTTTTATGGCAAAAGCACAACAGCAGGCCTCCAATGTAAAGGCTTCTACCAAAAAAAGAATTGTAAAAGTGGAAGCCTATGGCGATGCACACATTTCCGCAAGTTTTAACAACCTTATTGTTAGCTTAACCAACAAACAGGGCCAGACTATTTCCTGGTCTTCTGCGGGTAAAATGGGGTTCCGTGGTTCTAAAAAGAATACACCCTATGCCGCACAGATGGCTTCTTCAGACGCTGCAAAAACAGCCATGGATGCCGGTCTGAAAAGGGTGGATGTGTATGTAAAAGGACCTGGTTCCGGTCGCGAAGGCGCCATCAGGGCCCTGGCACAATCCGGTATCGAGATTGTACAGATAAAGGACGTAACGCCGCTGCCGCACAATGGTTGCCGTCCACCGAAGAAAAGAAGGGTATAAAGAATTGCTGATGTTGGGATTGCGGAATTTTGGGATTTCAATAATCTCAAAATCTCAAGATCACTAAATCAGCAATTATATTCATAAATCAGGGTGCACAATTCATTTTAGATTTTTACTGATTGTGTACCGACATTAAAAAATCAAACAGACAATTATGGCACGTTACACTGGTCCGAAGACCAAAATTTCCCGCATTTTTGGAGAACCTATCCTGGGCAATGGCAAATGGCTGAACAAGAACAGCAACCCACCGGGTCAGCATGGTGAAAAACGCAAACGCAAAACCATGGGCGAATACGCCCTTCAGCTGCGTGAAAAGCAAAAGGCCAAATACACCTATGGCGTACTGGAAAAGCAATTCCGTAAAACCTTTGAAGAAGCCGTTCGCCGTAAAGGTGTAACCGGTGAAAACCTGATTAAACTACTGGAAGCCCGTCTTGATAATACCGTATTTCGCCTGGGTATCGCGCCATCGCGCCCTGCCGCGCGGCAATTGGTTAGCCATAAACACATTACTGTAAACGGCGATGTGGTAAATACACCTTCTTTCCAGCTGAAAGCAGGAGATGTGGTAGGTCTTAAACAAAAAACACAGGGTTTAGCCGGTGTTACCAGTCAGGTAAAGGGAAAAAATCCCAAGTTCAACTGGATAGAATGGAACGAAGCCAATATGGAAGGCACTTTTATTGCGTACCCTGAACGGGAAAGCGTACCGGAGAACATTAAGGAGCAATTGATTGTTGAGTTATATTCCAAATAATCAAATCCATGATTTGGTCGAAAGGGGCTGAATAGTGGTTTGCGGTACAAGGGAGTGACACAAGGATGTTGAATTGATTCCAACTGCTGGTTAACAAATTAAAAACTTGAAATTTCAAATATGGCAATTTTAAATTTTCAGAAACCTGACAAAATTGTATTGCAGAAAGCAAACGATTTTGAAGCTCAATTTGAGTTCCGTCCGTTAGAGCCTGGTTACGCCGTAACCGTTGGTAACGCTTTGCGCAGGGTGTTATTAAGCTCACTGGAAGGATATGCGATTGTGGGTATCAGGATTGAAGGGGTGGAACATGAATTTGCAACCATTAAGGGCGTAACGGAAGATGTTACGGAAATTATCCTTAACCTGAAGCAGGTTCGTTTCAAGCGGTCGGTTGATCATGATGTGTCAAATGAAAAGATAACCCTGCACATAAAAGGCAGAACCGACTTCACAGCGGGTTTGATCCAGGAAAATACACAAAGCTTCCAGATCATGAACCCTGAACTGCTGATCTGCACCATGGATTCTTCTTCCAAACTGGATATTGAACTGACCATTGGCAAGGGCCGCGGTTATGTTCCGGCAGAAGACAATAAGGCAAAAGAAGCGCCACTGGGCTATATCGCCATCGATTCTATCTACACGCCCATCAAGAACGTTAAATATACCATTGAAAATACCCGCGTGGAACAGCGCACCGACTATGAGAAACTGATCATGGAAGTGGCTACAGACGGTACCATTCACCCGGAAGAAGCAGTTAAACAGGCATCGCGCATATTGATTCAGCACCTGATGATTATCACGGATGAAAATATCACCTTTGATAACAAGGAAGAGAAAAAAGAAGACCTGGTAGACGAACAAACTCTGCAGCTGAGAAAAGTGCTGAAAACACCGCTGGAAGACCTGGATCTTTCCGTGCGTGCATTCAATTGTTTGAAAGCTGCCAAAATCAATTCCTTGAGCGAGCTGGTACAATACGAACAGGAAGACCTGATGAAATTCCGCAACTTCGGTCAGAAATCATTGGCAGAAATTGAACAGGTGCTGGGTGAAAGAGGTCTCCATTTTGGGATGGACCTGAGCAAACTAGGTTTAGATAAAGACGATCTTTAGGAAATTGCTGATTTGTAGATTTTGAGATTTTTTGAGATGGTTGCACTGGGTAAATCACAAGATCACAATCACAAAATCAGTAATCCATTAACGCCGGTGGCGGGATTCGGGAAATCACAAAATTCCGCAATCACAAAATCAGCAATACATTTAACAACGTACTTCACAATTCCTGACACGGTGTGAAGGAATAAAAATTAACGTCATGCGTCACGGAGACAAAATTAATAATCTTAGCAGGACAGCTTCGCACAGAAAGGCCCTGCTTAGCAATCTTGCTGCACAACTGATACAGCATAAAAAGATTGTAACCACCCTTGCTAAAGCGAAATCTTTAAGGGTGTATGTTGAGCCTTTAATTACCAAGGCAAAAGAAAATACCACGCACCAGCGCCGTATTGTATTCAGCCATTTACAGGACAAAGCAGCGGTTACTGAGCTTTTTAGCACCGTTAGCGAAAAAGTTGCCGGTCGCCCTGGCGGTTATACCCGTATCATTAAACTGGGTAAGCGTGTGGGAGATAATGCTGAGACTGCTATGATTGAACTGGTTGACTTTAACACCATTTACGGTAAAGGCGTTGAAACCAAGGCCGAACCCACCAAAAGAACCCGTCGCGGTGCAAGTAAAAAGAAAGCAACCGACACGCCGTCCGCTGAAACAGAAACCAAGGAAGAAGGAAAAGCAGAAGCATAAATTGAATCATCTTTTCATATAAGCGGAACTTTTAAAAGGTTCCGCTTTTTTTGGGTCCGGCAACAACAAAACAGGCGGTAAGAAACAGGCCCGGCACGCGGACAACCATACAGGGCGCCATTATTGGTCTTAATTGACGGGGAGAAATTTGATTATTTTTCCACCGGTCATGTGCTAAAAAAATGCGTTTTTTTCTTTATCAATCGCTTAGTTTTGCAAAACTTTTAAACAACTATGGCTACTACGCAACAACAAACCGCAATACTGATGCTGGCAGACGGTACCATACACCACGGCAGGGCTTTTGGCAGCATTGGCACCGCCACCGGTGAAATCTGTTTTAATACGGGGATGACCGGTTACCAGGAAGTATTTACCGACCCCAGCTATTATGGTCAGGTGCTCATTATGAACAACGCACACGTTGGCAACTATGGGGTGAAAGACAGCGATGTGGAATCCAGCGGCGTAAAAATTAAGGCGCTGATTGGCCGGAACCTGGAGGAGCAGTTTAGTCGTAAAACGGCTAAAGAATCCATGGATGATTACCTGAAACAACAAAACATTGTTTGTATTGAAGGTGTTGACACGCGGGCGCTGGTAGCACATGTGCGTACACAGGGCGCCATGAATTGTATTATATCCTCGGCCATTACAGATATTGCTGAATTAAAGAAACAACTGCAGGCGGTGCCTTCCATGGATGGATTGGAACTTGCCAGCGAAGTGTCTACCCCCGCCGCATACGAGGCGGGAGATGCCAACAGCACGGTACGCATTGCTGTATTGGATTATGGCATCAAAAGAAATATTGTACACTGCCTGGTAGAGCGGGGGGCATATGTAAAGGTATTTCCCGCCAAAACACCGCTGGCGGAATTAAAAGCGTTTAACCCGGACGGTTATTTTTTCTCGAATGGCCCCGGCGACCCTGCACCCATGAACTATGCCGTTACCACGGTAAAGGAAATATTAAAAGAAGAAAAACCGCTGTTCGGTATCTGCCTGGGCCACCAGTTACTGGCACTGGCCAATGATATACCCACTTTTAAAATGCACCATGGGCACCGCGGTTTAAACCACCCGGTAAAAAACCTGGTGACCGGCAAAAGCGAGATTACCACGCAGAACCACGGTTTTGGGGTAGACCCGGAAGCGATAAAAAAAGCGGCCCATGTTGAGATCACCCATGTTAACCTGAACGACCAGTCCATTGAAGGCATCCGGCTGAAAAACAAACCGGCTTTCTCCGTGCAGTACCATCCGGAAGCAACGCCCGGCCCGCACGATTCGCGTTACCTGTTTGATGATTTTATTGAATTGATAAAAAAACATAAGAACTGATTATCCGGCCGTTGAAATTTCAGCGGCTTTTTTGTTCCTGAAGGACGATGAGATGGTTGTTGGATACATTGACCAGGGGCGGTAAAGAGGGCACCGAACATCGTGACGGAGATCATGCTTACTACCGCAAATGGAAAACGGATGGTGGGTGGAGACACCAACCATGACACCCTGGAGCGCGCTATTTCAATGTTTTTTTTATTTCAGTTATATTCGTTCTGCAAAATGATGCGGGTGAGGTTCGCGGACAGACAGGAAATTGATCAGCCGGCTGTATTGCAAACAACCATAAAAACAAATACATGAAAATAGCCATTATTAACGGGCCCAACCTGAACCTGTTGGGTAAAAGGGAACCCGGTGTTTACGGTAACCAGTCGTTTGAAACCTTCCTGGATGAATTGAAAAAAAAACACCCGCAGGTTGATTTTTCCTATTACCAGAGTAATGTGGAAGGCGAGCTGATCAATGAAATACAAAAGACCGGTTTTGAGGCAGATGGCATTGTTATAAACCCGGGCGGATACACCCATACCTCAGTGGCCATTGGAGACGCTATTGCGGCCATTCCGGCGCTGGTGATAGAAGTACATATTTCCAATGTGCATGCCCGTGAAGACTTCCGTAAGCTGTCTCATGTAACAGCTAAAGCAGCAGGCAGTATTGTAGGGTTGGGACTGAAGGGATATGAACTGGCGGTAGAATGGCTGCTGAAGCAATAAACAGGTTTCTCGGGTGCTATTAAAAAATATCGGCAAGCTGCTGTGTCGGCAAGGCGGGTCAGATCAAGTTTCCGAACGCCAATGGTATTAGCATCCGTCAGTATTACAGTATCACCCGCAGCACTAAGGCAAAGCCGGTATCCTGCCTGGGATCGCTTGTTTTTTTGATTATATGCACGCCGCTTTTGGTCCATACTTTAAACACTTCTCCCTTTTTGTGTTTAGCTATCTCTTTGTCCATTTGCGGAATAATGGAACCGCGGGCTATCCAGCCCAGGTCGCCCCGGGTTTTGCCTTCGCCGCCCATACTATAGGTCTGAGCCATATCTTCAAAGCTGGCCTTGCCCGTATTTATTCTTTCTATGATACTATTGGCCAGGGAGTCTGCAATACGGCGTGTAAAAATACTGGTATCTATAAAAACCTGGCTGATGCGGGTAAACGTATTGGGTAATTTGGCCAGCACCTGCACCAGTACTTTTTTATTATAGGGCCCATATACCTTCCTGATTTTTCCATGATAGGCAAGACTGTCGGGAACACCTGAAAAATGCGTGGCATTCATGACAATGATCGTATCAATCTTATATGGTTTTTTTAGCACCTCCCTGGCATAGGCCACAGGGTTGGCAGCCTTCTCCAGGTTTGTTTTTATCTGTGACACGGTAAGTTTTTGTGCAAATGCAGACTGGCAGCAGGCCGCTAAAAAAAAGAGGATGATGTACTTCTTCATTGTGAAAACGTTGAGTGTAAAGTAAAACGGCTGCTTCAACACGAAAATCCGGGAGGGCGACAAAAAAAGGGAAAATAAGACTTTTTTCCCCGTTCCCTGTTTTGAATCAGTAGAAGACGTGCGATGTTTTTAGGTATGACTAAAACATAATTTGATAGTATTAAAAATATTTAGCACCCTTGGTATTCCACAGGTCGCGGTAAGTAACGGTTAAAGTAAAATTTACATAATTTTCCTTTATAAGATCCGCCTGTTGCGTGCCTCTTTGTCCAACATCAAGTCCCAAGCTAACGCCCAGTTTGGGATTTTTTTTACTGTTAACGCCATAGCCAAGCGTAAGGCCCATTTCTTTTAACTGGTGGTTATTGATATCCAGGTATGAGTTCCCATAATAAATTCCGGCCTGCAGATAACTTTTTTCATACAGAGTGTTGAAAAATGATGTTTTATTGGAAATTTCAAAACCAAGGGAGGCGCGGCTGCTGTTTTTTAATGAATAATTGGCGCCGGTATAATTGGTAGCTGTCCAGGCCGCATATTTATAATCGCCGTTAAGGGTATATTTTTTATTTTTAGTAATGCTGAATCCAAAACCGGAAGCTTCGGGCAATTTAAAATCAACATTCTTTTTAAGATTGGTGGTACTGGAGATCTGCGTTTCATTGTTTGTAACCGTTATGGTAGCATCGGCCGCCAGTTTGTGGGTGGGCGTATAGGTTCCGCCAATACTTAGATCCCAGTTTTTGGAAAGCGCGGTATAATACTGGGCACCATAGGTAAAATTAAAATTTTTGTAAAAAGTTTGCAGGGTGGTGGCCAGCGAAGTGGGCAGGTTTTCCGTGGCCAGGCTTTCGGTTTCAGACAGGGAACCAAAAAGATAAGCGGCATGAATGCCTATCGAAAAATGTTTGAAGGGCTGGAAGGCATTTCCCCAGTACACCTGGTTGATGCCGCCGTTGCCATCAACCGTTGCAGGCACGCTGGCATTGGTACCCCGTATGTTTTTGGGATAGCTAAATAAATAGTTAGAACTGCTGTATGGCATAAGGCCAGCGCTGGAGCCCCACCACTTGGTTATCTTGGTTCCAACAGACAACCGCTTGATGGTAAAATCTTTGTCGCTGGCGGAAGAACCGTTTAGCGGGCTGCCGTAATAATTTATAAACTGTCCACGGGCCGATAACTCAAATGAAAAAAATTGTTGCTGCAGGGCTGTATAAGATGCAGGATTGTTATTTATCAGAAACTTTTCGCTCCGGTATGCCTGACCGGTATTGGCCATGCCCCCTGTGCGATTATAATAATTGTTTTCAATATCTCCAATCCCCAGAATGGAATAGGGTGAGCTGGTGATTTGGCTGTGTAACCTGCCATAAGACAGTGCCGATAACAATATAAAAAAGAATGGGGTTTTCATTAATGGTTTTATTTGATCACTGAAATATAGTAGACATTCAGCTGTAATTTATTCTTTAAATTCAGCGCATCTCCCACCACCAGCCTGTTCAGCGTGGAAAAACGGAGTTCTGAAGGCGGTAGCAGCAACAAGCCGTCTTTATTAACCGTAACTATATTGATCTCCTGCTGTAGATACGAAGTAACATCATAAGAATAATTTGTATTGACCCCATAGATAGCATCAATAAACAAATTGCCATTTTCCGTTACGGCGGTACCATTGCTCGCTGCGGAAATAGCAGCGCCGGGTTCATTGGCTCCATCTGTTTGAAATGCATAGAGTACCGGCGGTAAAGGATAAAAACCGTTAAAGCTGTTCACCACAGGTTTTATTATCAGGTCGGCTTTTATTATTTTGATAAAGTCGCTGCGTTCCCTTAGTTTTCGAATGGTAGGAAAAGAAATCTTCAGATAAAGCCCTGTGGCAGACTGCAGGTAACCGATGTTTCCGGCGTCAGACGAAAGAAGTTCTTTATTCTGGCTGTTCAGCGCTGCCAGGGGGGTACCGCTTCTATCGGCGGTTACATGATTAAATTGCAAGGGGCTATTGTAAAAAACAAAGTCAAAATGCTTATTCTGCAGGCTGGTGCTGGACTCATGATAATAAAGACGCATCACCACGCTGTCTTTAAAACCGTAAATATTGTTATTGCTGGTGGCAGAAACATTCAGTCCCTTAAAATAATTTGTGAACAGGGCATTATCTTTAAGGGTATTGGATTTTGTTTTGATCATATTATACAGTTCCTGCCCCTTGATATCACTGAGTCGTATATTGGCACTGTCGCCCGCCAGAGGGCGTAATACCAGGGTGCGGGTGCCCAGCGGGGTGGGATCAAACGGAAAACTGGCCGAATTGGAAAATCCAAACTGGCCTTCTGCAAATTTTATTTCCTGGGTTAGCTGGTTAACCGAAAGGGTAATGGGCAGGGTGGTATCACCATAAAAACTACCATTACATTTCATTAAAAAGACCAGTGAGTCGTACTGGGCGTTGTTCAGCAGGTCGGCGAGGGCCGGAGCTGCCAGTTGCAGGTAGGTATTGGCCGATGTTTTGCCAAAAAAAGCATCTGTATAACTGCCCACCAACAGCCTGCCGCTTCGAGAACTGAAAACAGAATCCTTATAAATGGTTGAAACCGCCGGCCTGATGGAATCTACCAGGACAATATTGGTGATGCCATTGTCTATATATTGCTGGCCGTACTGGATTGCCGTTTTATGACAGCCGGCAGTAATCAATAGCAGGGAAATGGAAATAAGGGTAACAGGGAAAATCTTTAAGACATCAGGGATTGTCCGCATCGCACGAAAAATTTGAGCAATGTTCGCTAATGAAGTGTTACGATTTTGTTAGTATGGACTAGCAGCAAATCTAAGCCGATAAATGCTTCTTTTTAATAGACTAATAAAATTTCCCCAATTTGTGTTGCAAAATCAACATTTTGGCAAAAAATGGGTTTTGTATATTTTTTTTGGCTTTTCATCGGGTTTTTTGCGTTGAATTTCCATTTTAACGATTCGTGGGATAGCTTGTCTGATGGTTTTACCGCAAATACAAATACTTTTACCGCCAATAAACAAAAAAACAATTTATGATGCGTGCATTTTCCTATGTTCTGCTTATGGGTAGTTCGTTCTTTTTATTATACGCTTGCACAAAGGGTACCAACTCCAGTTCCAACCTGCAGGGTAACTGGATCAGCAGGTCTGATTTTGACGGTGTTGCAAGAAGCGAGGCGGTTTCTTTTGTAATAGGAGATACCGCTTATATTGGCACCGGCAACGACGGAACCGTACAACTGAATGATTTATGGAAATATGATGTAGACAATAATTATTGGATACAACGCGCCAGTCTGCCGGGCGATGCCAGGAACTCTGCCGTTGGCTTCAGCACAACCACCAAAGGATATATTACCACCGGTTTTAACGGGCTCGTAAAAGTAAAAGATACTTATGAATTCAACCCGGTGCAAAATACCTGGACCAGGAAGGCTGATTTTGGCGGCTCTGCCCGCACAGATGCCGTTGGTTTTGGTATTGGCGACAAAGGCTATGTAACCACAGGTAATGATGGCAATGCGCTGAAAGACTTCTGGATGTATGATCCGGCTACGGACCAATGGACACAAAAAGTGAGCCTGGGTGGTTCCAAACGTGAGGGCGCAGTAGCTTTTGTATATAAAAATCAGGGATATGTTACCACGGGTATCAATAACGGTCAAACCGTAAACGACCTTTGGGTGTACGACCCGGCTGCAGACAAATGGGCGCAAAAAAGATTTATCAGCAATGTAAGCACAGACACCTACGATGATTCTTATAATGTGATACGCAGTAATGCCACTGCCTTTGTAATGGGTGATAATGCCTATGTGTGTACCGGCGAAAACGGCAGCATTTTGAAAACGGTATGGGAATATAATTTTGCGAGCGATCTTTGGGCAGAAAAAACAGGTTTTGAAGGTTTGGAAAGAACCGGCGCCGTCAGCTTTACTGTAAAAGGACGTGGCTTCCTGGGTACCGGCCGTAACAGTACCTATCGTTTTGATGACTTGAAGGAATTTTTCCCGACGCAGGTGTACAATGCAAATGACTAAAAAAAATGGGGTGATTTGGCTGGTGTCGCTGGCTTTACTGGTAACAGCCGCCACCGTTCTCCTATCAAAAATGAATAAAAGCACAGGCAGCCCTGACAGGCTGCCTGTTGCTTTACGCAGCTTTAAGTTGACTAACGGCTGGGGATACGAGATATTAGTGGACAATAAAGTATATATCCACCAGGACTGCATACCGGCCATTGCTTCGTTTAAACGGTTTAACACGGAAGCCGAAGCGCTGCTGATTGGCAACAAGGTGGTAGATAAAATAAAACATGGCCATAAACCCGTGATGACGGTTGTAGAGATCAGCAATAGCCATATACACTACTGATGTTTGATGTAGGATATCTGATGTCTGGCGTACGGTAGACGAATAGAGAAATCAGATATCTCAAAATCAGAAATCAGAAATTCCCTCTGCATTAAAAGAAATTAGCCATCCTACATCAGCTATCAGACATTCTTCAGGAATTGCGTTTAACAATATCAAGCAGGTTGTTGCGATAACTGTTGCCAATGGGCAATATCTTGTCTGCAATCTCCACCTCTTTTTTGGTAATGCTTTCTATATAGTTCAGGGAAACAATATAGGAACGGTGAATGCGGACAAAGTTCCGGGAGGGCAGGCGTTCCGCAAACGCCTTCAAATTTTGCAGGGTTATTATGGGTTTGTTTTTTTTAACAGTATAAACCTGCGTATAATCTTTTAGCCCCTCACAAAAAATGATGTCATCATAATTGACCTTGAGGATGCGGTATTCCGATTTGATAAAAAAATATTTTTCATCCCTGAAATTATTTTCTGAACGTGCGCTCAGTATGCGGATGAGGGCCCGGTTAACCGCATCCAAAAAAACGGTATACGACAAAGGCGCACCATTAATGGCAAGATTGGTATAAGCCGGGTTAACGGTACCGCTTTCATCCTCCAGGGTGGTGCAGATAAAGACGGGCGATTTTTCCTTTTCAGACAGGTCTCCTTTTATCTGCGAATACTGTTTTGCATTCAGGAAAATAATATCCGGGGTGGCCGTATCTATCAGCTGCACCGTTTCTTTAATGGAGGAAGTGGTGGCTTCCAGGGTAAGACTACCGGTTTTTTCAATAAAGCCGGCTAACTGCCGGTTGCTTTCCGGCGTATCTTTAAGCAGTAAGCACTTTAAAGTCATAAGCATAAAATAAAACTCTGGTGCAATTTCTGTATAATAGTGGTTAAATAGCCGTTAAACCTCGTTTTCCTGGTGAAAATAAAGGTGGGTAGCAGGTTTTTTGCGGAATGCAGCCATTAGAAAGCTCCCGAAGCAGCTTGGGAAGCAGTGAGAACAAATAAGCTTCAGGAACCAGTCATCATAGAATGGAATGATATTTTGTAAAATGTTGATAACCAGTTTATGCGACGGTATTTCCCAGACAATTAAAAGCGGGTGGCGGCGTTTTATCCAGGTGGCGGACAAAGTATTACGTTAAAAATATCTATTATGCGTTTCCTCTTATTTATATGTTTTTTGGGCTGCACGGTTGCCAGCGCGCAGTTAAAAGTCTATACCATTGGTGTAAAGGGCGATACCCTTAACGGGGTTGATAAAACCGGAAAAAAACAAGGCAAATGGGTGCTACGGCACGATGAAGTAAGGGGAGAACCGGGTTTCGTGGAAGAAGGTGTCTATAAAAATGACCACAGAGAGGGCAGCTGGCGAAAATATACTCTGATGGGTGATCTGTTTGCCGTTGAAAACTATCGCTGGGGTTTTAAAGATGGTACCAGCCAGTATTTTAATATGAATGGTGAGCTGTTAAAAGAGGAAAGCTGGAGAGCATTCAACCCGGATAAGGTTTATGATACCATTGAAGTAGAAGATGTGATGAAACCCAACCACTACGATAACGTGGTTATCAAAAATGAAGGGTCTTCGCTGAAACATGGTTCCTGGAAATATTATGACCCCGAAACCGGTTTTATAACAAAAACCGAGTTCTGGATACTTGGAAAGCTGGAGCAAAGTGATAACAAAGACAAGGCATCAGGCCTTGCAAAAAAAGCGGGTTCAGACAGTACCGCGGCCGTAAAAGCTAAACCCAAAGAAGTAATGGATTTTGAAAAGAAAAATGCAGGCAAGAAAAAAGTAAGGGTTAGAGATGGCAGTACATTCTAACGGGGAATTTATTTTTCCGGTTGCATTGTGGTAGAACCTCTTTCCACCAGCGTAGACGCTATGATCTTGTTCTCAGGCACTGCTTTTTTATTATCCGGCAGTTGGAATAATATGTGCGCGGGTTCCTTTCCAATATCAAATGCGGGTTCTGCGAGTATGATCTCCGCGTCGGCACTCATGACGGCAATCCCGTTACCGCAGGACCGGGGTGCTTTTATGAGCATTAATTCGTGTGTGCAGCAGCTAGCCGGTGGCGTGGCCGCGTATATAGCTGGTCTGCTGGTGGTACAAAGCAAGGCCGGCCCCATACTTCATTACAACAGGCTTGGATTTGCGGTGGTGGGCAGTATGCTGGTGGCAATCGTTTTAATGTACCGGATCGACCGGCACATAAAGCAAAGGGCAAACCTGCCAATAAAACCCGTTATCAATAAAGCTGTTGCTGTTTAGCGGGTAGGCATTGTCCATGAACTACTATCTTTCCTTGTGTCGGCTCACCCTTTTTTTATTGCAGAGCGGTTTGTCTTTTAATGAATTGAATTTTAGCGAATATATTTTTCAGGGTAAAAATTTTTATCGTTGCCATCAGGTATGCCGCCTTACAGAGATCAGGTGGGTCGCCCTTTCTTCGGACGGCTCACCCTTTTTTGTATAGACTTACGCTGCTCCCGCAGCACAGAAAAGGGCGTTTTTAAAAATCATTGTATAAGCCTTGTTTTAATAGCTCCGGCCCATGCTCCATAAAAATATAAGATTGCGTGCGGGGAAGCGCTCAATTGCTCCATATCACCGGGGGGTCACGGCGAAGACCTGGGTGCCAACGAGTATAATTTTTTATTCTTTACAGCAGTTCACTTACTCAGTTGGACGAGTTAAAAGAAATAGCTGCCAC